>JAPPKT010000143.1:22031-25527 GCA_028819675.1 Caldilineaceae bacterium
TTTTTGGGGGGGGGGGGGGGGGGGGTGGGCCTCCCCCCCCCCCCCCCCCCCCTCTTTTTCCCCCCCCCCCCCCGGGGGGGGGGGGTGTTTTTGGTGGGGGGGGGGGGGGGGGGGGGCCCCCCCCCCCCCACAAGGGAGGGCCGAAGGCCCGATCGCCCAGAAGAAATCGAAGAGAGAGAAGAGGCGTGAGGAGCGAGCATCACCCTCACTTGCCTCGTTGAGGGCCGCGAATCGACAGTGGCTGAGTAGTCACCCCAAAGATAATTGGGACACGGGATTGAGTTAAGGCGGGTCACGGAAACGATGGCCAGGTTAAGGGTTACTAGAGGGGCAGAAGATTCCCCTGAATTGTCCGGAATCGATTTATGGATTATCGGGCAAGAATTGACGAATCATATACCGCGTGCTAATGTTCAGTGCCGGTGGTTCAAGCCGGCTCACTCGCTCTACGCGAACGATCTGACACTGGAGCATACGGGTAATGAACAAGCTCATTTCAGAATCGCAGGCAGGTGGCTCAGCCCTTTTGGACTGGACCGATCAGCCTGATTCTCGACAACTGCTACGGGAACGGGATCCTGAGATCTATGCGGCGATTGAGTCGGAACGACAGAGGCAGACGAACGGAATCGAACTGATCGCCAGCGAGAATTACGTCTTTCCCGAGGTGCTGGCGGCGGCGGGCAGCGTGTTGACGAACAAGTATGCCGAGGGCTATCCGGGACGGCGATATTACGGCGGATGCCAGTATGTTGACATCGCCGAGAAGGTTGGCATCGAACGTGCGCTGGCGCTATTTGGTGCAGAACATGCCAACGTTCAACCCCATTCGGGCGCCCAGGCCAATGCTGCCGTCTATATGGCGTTGCTGAAGCCGGGGGACACTGTGCTGGCGATGAAGCTGGACCACGGCGGGCATTTGAGCCATGGGTTCCACCTGAACAGCTCTGGACACTATTACAACTTCGCTCACTACGGACTCAATCCCGCGACTGAGCAGCTCGACTACGACGTAATCCGGCAGGCGGCATTGGAACAGCGGCCCAAGTTGCTCGTGGCAGGGGCGAGTGCATATCCGCGCCATTTCGACTTTCAAGCGTTGCGGGATATTGCAGACGAGGCCGGTTGTCTGCTGATGATGGACATGGCCCATGTTGCCGGCCTGGTTGCCGCGGAACTGCATCCCGATCCGGTTCCGTACTGCGATGTAGTCACGACCACGACGCACAAGACGCTGCGCGGGCCCCGAGGCGGTCTGATACTTTGCCGGAAGGAACATGCGAGGGCGATCGACCGCGCAGTATTTCCTGGAATTCAGGGCGGGCCGCTGATGCACATCATCGCTGCAAAGGCGGTGGGATTCAAGTTGGCGCAGGCTGAGGCGTTCAGGAGGTATCAGCGGCAGATTCTGGACAACGCGCAGGCGCTGAGCGACACTCTACAGGCGGAAGGTCTGCGCAGCGTTTCCGGAGGCACGGACAATCACCTGCTGCTGGTCGACCTGAACAGTTTGGACAACGAGGAGATCAACGGGAAGTTGGTGGAGAAGGCCCTTGATAACGCGTCTATCCATTGCAATAAGAACATGATCCCCTTTGACAGGCGAAAGGCGATGGTCACGAGCGGGATCCGGCTGGGTACGCCTGCAGCCACCACACGGGGGATGAGGCAGGACCAATTTGAACAGATTGGCCGCTGGATTGCCTCAATCGCTCACGATCCGAAAGATACGGCCTTGCAGGAGTCGGTGCGTGACGAAGTGCTGGAGATGGTCAAGGCGTTTCCGGTGCCGGCATAGATAGGCAAAGGGATTGGGATTGTGACGACCAAGGTCAAAACCCAGTTCATCTGCATTGAGTGCGGCAGTTCGCAGATGAAGTGGATGGGAAGATGCCCGGACTGCGGCGAGTGGAACACGCTGCAGGAGAGCCGAATGCAGGAGAGCGGGATCACGTTTTCCGTCGGCAGCGCCGATTCCTTCCAAGCACCATCTCCGCTGGCGTTGCCGGACATCCCCAGTGAGCCATCGCGACGGATCGTCCTTGAGAATGCCGAATTGAATCGCGTATTGGGGGGCGGAATTGTGCCAGGATCGGGGATTCTGGTCGGAGGCGATCCCGGTATTGGGAAGAGTACGCTGCTTATCCAAACGGCTGCGGAGGTGGCGCGCAAGGCCGGCCAGGCGCTATATGTCAGCGCTGAGGAGAGCGCCTATCAGATTGGGCAGCGTGCGGCGCGGCTTGGGATCGACGAGGGGGGTCTGCTGATACTGGCGGACACGATCCTGGAACAGATCCTGGAACAGATTGGCAAGGTCAAGCCCTCCCTGGTTATTGTCGACTCGGTACAGGCGATCCACAGCGGGTCGAGCGCGAGTGCAGCCGGTTCGGTGTCCCAAGTGCGAGATTGCACGGCTCATTTGCTGCGCCAGGCCAGGCAACTCAATGTTCCGCTGTTTCTGGTGGGACATGTGACCAAGGAGGGAGCCATTGCTGGCCCTCGGGTGTTGGAGCACATGGTGGACGCAGTGCTCCAACTGGAAGGGGAGCGCTTTCACGCCTACCGGTTGTTGCATTCGGTAAAGAACCGCTTCGGCAGTACGAATGAAGTGGGTGTCTTCGAGATGACGGAACGAGGTATGGCGCCGGTTGCCAATCCATCGGCCATGTTTCTGGCGGAAAGGCTGCCGAGTGCGGCGGGGAGCTCCATCGCCGTGCCACTGGAGGGAAGCCGTCCGCTGCTGGTCGAGGTACAGGCGCTGGCAAGTCCAACGGCATTCAGTCAGCCGCGGCGTACGGTCAATGGCGTAGACTTCAACCGGCTGCTGCTGGTTACGGCTGTACTAAGCAAGAGGCTGGGTCTTTCGTTGAGTGCGCAGGACGTTTTCGTGAATGTAATTGGCGGGCTGCGTATCGGCGAGCCGGCCGCAGACCTGGCGGTGGCGGCGGCCATATGCAGCAGCTACCGAAATGTTCCTGTTGCCGCCGAGGTTGCTCTCATAGGAGAAATCGGCCTGAGCGGAGAGCTCCGCAGCGTCAGTCAGCTGGCGCTACGCTTACATGAAGCAGCTAAACTTGGCTTCGGACGCGCAATTGTGCCTCGTCACGCCTTGCGGCGGAAACGGTCGCAATCAGGCCAGAATGGGGCGGACGACGGCGACAGGGGAGGCCCTTCAGACCTTCCCTCTGAAATCGAAGTAATCGGCGTGCGCACGGTAGCAGACGCTCTGGACGCGGCGCTGTTGAAGTAAACTATCAATGACATAAGTCGTGGAGAATTTTGATGTCCAAACTGGCCAGTGTTGATCCATATCAGCAGTTTCTACGTGATTTGTTTCACAGCGACGACGCTGACCTGTCCAGGCTGCAGGCAGAAGCAGAGTCTGAAGGGATCCCTAGCATGAGTATCGGGCCGGAGCAGGGGAAATTCCTTCAACTCATGGTGCAGTTGACGGGTGCCAGAAAGGTGCTGGAGATTGGTGTGCTGGGCGGGTACA
>JAPPKT010000225.1 GCA_028819675.1 Caldilineaceae bacterium
CGGAGATGGTCAGTTTGACGTAGTCTTCGAGCGAGCCGACCCAACCAACGTCCTTAAGGCGACCGGTGTCGGTGAAGAAGTAGTAGCTGTTCAGACCCGGACCCTTGCCAAGGATTCCCTGGCCGTCGGGTCCGTGGCAGATGAGGCAGTTGTCGGCGAACAGTTTGGCGCCGTTTTCGATGGAGCGGCCTTCCCAGTTGATGGTCTGCGCTTCCATGCGCGGGTTCTCGCTAACCAAGACCATCAGGAGGACGATGATGCCGACGAGTGAGGACAGAATGCCCCACATTATTTTGGCGATCGGGGACCTTGTGTAGAGACGATGCATAGTTGCTGTATTACTCTCCTACAAGTGCGCCGGACAGACTCTTCCAGCCGTCGGCGACTTGACCGAGGAAGAGGTGTTTCCAGCCGTACTGTTCCCAGTAGAGGGAGTCCTCGTGCAGCCAGAAGGTCTTTTCATAGTAGCCTTCCTCTCCCTGGGCGTTGAACCAGGTGATCTCCCAGTTCAGCTTCTTCAGCTTGGGTTGGGCCTGGGTTATCGTCAGGATGCCGATGGGCGCGTTGAAGTCGGGGTCTGTGCGGCGGTAGTAATCGACGGAGTTTTCGAATTCGTGCATGAGTTCGAGAAATTCGTGGTCATGCACGTCGTACTCTTCATCGGTGCGCCAGACTCCGAGAGGGAGATGTTTATAGCCAATTTCACGGGAGAGGCCTGAACCTTCTTCGGGCATCACATCCTGAACGATTTCGACCGAGGGGGCGCCTTCGACGGCGTATTCGGGGGTGCCCATCCAGCTCCAGATAATCATGACGGCGCCGGCGACGATTCCGGCGACGATGGCGACTTTGCGGTCTTTGCCGCGGCGGCTGGGGTTGTAGTCGAGGTAGGGGATGGCCATGAGCAGGACGAGCAGGACGCCGGGCAGCAGGACGCCGGCGATGAACTTGTCTGCGATTTTGAGCAGCCCCTGCAGCCAGTAGAAGTACCAGGGCGCGACGGTATGGAGGGGCGTTGATTGCGGATTGGCAATGTGTTCCAAGGGAGCCTGGAAGAAGAAGACGGTGAGAACGATGAGCAGGGCGGTCATGACAGTGAGGAAGCTGGTCTCGTCGACGAGGACGTCGGGCAGGTAGTAGACGCGCTTGTCGGCGGGGACGCGGTTGGCGGTGTCCTCACCTACTTCTTCTTCGTCGGCGGGGAGGCTGATGCCGAAGTGGACAACCTTGTAGTAGTGGACGAAGAAGAAGAGAATCAGCAGTAGCGGCAAAAAGAGGACGTGCAGCAGGTAGAAGCGCAGGAGACCGTTGGCGCCGATGTCGGGGGCGCCGCGGGCGAGCAGGTTGACGGTTTCGCCGACGACGGCGGGGGGCACGGCCTCGGCCATGGAGGTACCGATGGTGACGGCCCAGAATGCGAGCTGGTCCCATGGGAGGAGGTAGCCGGAAAAGCTCAGGAACAGGGTCATCACGAGCAGGAGCACGCCGGTGAACCAGGTAAACTGGCGCGGCGGTTTATAGCTGCCGGTGAGGTAGCAACGGACCATGTGTAAGGTAACGATTGCCACCATTGCTTCGGCGCCGAGCCGGTGCATATCGCGCAGGAACTGGCCAAAGGGAATGTTGGTCAGGAGCAGGATCATATCTACGTAGGCGCGTTCCGGCGAGGGCGCGTACCAGATCATCAACAGAATGCCGGTGATGGTTTCGACGATGAAGAGGTAGGTCGAGAGGAGACCCAAGCGGTAGGTATGGGTAAAGCGGGTTACGCTCTCGTGGTAGTAGGTGGGCTTGATGTGGAGCAGGAAGCCTTCGCTATGGGGCTTCAGGCGCGGGTTGGGGCGGCCGGGCGGTTCGCCCTGCATCATGCGTCGGAACTCGCCGACATCGATGCCGGCGGTCAGGCGGGTGAATACGTCATCGGCCTGGGCAGCGACCGCGCCGAGAACTCCTTTTTCGCGAATATTTTCCTGGAGTCCCATCTTTATCTAACGTCTCCTGGTATGATGAATTCAGGTTGAGGACGCCCTACCTTTGTCCACGATAATCTAATGGACTGTCCTTGCTTGGCAGCCCTTGAATTGTCTTGCCCGTGTCGACAACGATTTCTGCTTCAAGCGAGGCGAATCGTGGAGCTTCTACCGCGTCCTCCGTGAGAGTCGTCTTTGCCGCGACAGTGCGGCCTGTGACAATTTCGACCACGAATTGGTCCAGGGACCGGGGAGCAGGGCCATAAAAGTAGTGTCCATCCCAACTGAATCGTGACCCACACATGGGACATTCAAAGCGAGCATTCGCTGTATCCCACATGTACCGAATCGATCTGACGCCCCAGGCGTGTGTACAAAGAAAGAAAAAGGCACGCGGCCCTTCATCAGTATTGACCAACCAAAACCTGCCTTCGACATTCAACTGCGGGTCACTACCGACAAGCGGTAAGTCGGCGGCGGCGCCGAGAAAAAACCTGCCTCCGAACTCGTTTCGGGGCTGACGAGGGTATAGGAACTGATACCCTGCGACACCGCTACCCACCGTCAAAGCCGCCACCGTCCCGGCCCATACATAGGTGAGCAACTCCCTGCGGCTGACGTTCTTGTTTCCTGGATCTGCGAGTGAGCCGGATTGTACAGTTGTCGAGAGAGCTTCGTCAGCAGTTTCCGAAATTGTTCCTTCGCCCCGGATTTGCTGCGGTTGCATGCCTGGTCGGGCGGTCACTTAGGCCGGATGCTCCTCTCAGGAAAGGTCTCCTCTACTTATTCAGCCGGGTAAGGCGGTGTCTTCATCCAATTCGAGTTCGATTGGTGTTGCGACAGCTTTGGCGGGCGAGATTGCAGCCGGCTTGCCCTGCAGAC
>JAPPKT010000246.1 GCA_028819675.1 Caldilineaceae bacterium
TGTCCGAACCGGACCCGGCTAAGCGCAAAGAGATGCTCTATCAGGCCACCGAGATTATCACCGGAGAAGCGGGTGAGATCCCCGTCTTCAGGCCGACACGCTTCTCGGCCTTCAGTGCCAGGGTCTGCAACAACATCAACCGCCAACTCGACGAGCCATTTGCCGAACGCTACCCCGGGAACTGGTACCTGGCCGGCGAGTAAGAACAGCTAGAGTCTGAGATACAGAGAGTGAGGAGAGAGGATTGACGCCCTCTCCTCACTCCTCTCTTCTCTCTCCTGCCTTAACCCATGAATCGCTACATCCTTCGTCGCATCGTCCAGATGTTGCCCGTACTGTTCGGGATCACAATCCTTACATTCACCTTCACCGAACTGGCGCCGGGCGACGCCGTTTCCGCCATGATCCTCATGGACTTTGAATCGGGAGCCGGCGGTGACGAAGGCTCCAACGCCGACAAACTGCGCGAAAAGTACGGCCTCGACAAGTCCCCTCCCGTTCGCTACCTCCAGTGGATGGGAGGCCTCCTCCAAGGCAATCTGGGCGTCCGCATCCGTAGCAAAATCCCCGTCGGCGAAGAAATCGCACGCCGTCTGCCCGCTACCCTTCGCCTCATGGCCGCTGCCATTGTAATCTCTATTCTCTTGGGCATTCCCCTGGGCATCTTCTCCGCTCTCAATCAGTACACGCCCCCGGACTATGTGCTCACATTCCTTGCATTTATAGGTATCTCCATTCCAGGCTTCTTTGCTGCAATTGGCGCCATCTATCTCTTTTCGCTCAAATTGGGGTGGGTGCCCACCAGCGGCTACTCCACCATCGGCCGAGATCTCGGCTTGTGGGACACCATGCTCGACCGGGCGCGCTACCTGGTGCTCCCTGCCATCGTGCTGGGGCTGGACTCGACCGCCGGCATCATGCGCTATACACGTTCCAGTGTCCTCGAGGTTGTGCGGCTCGACTATATCACCGTCGCCCGCAGCAAAGGGCTGAACGATCCCGTTGTCATCTTCCGCCACATTCTTCGCAATGCCCTGCTTCCCGTCATCACTATCATCGGTCTGCGCCTCCCCAGCCTTTTCGGCGGCTCCATCATTATCGAGACCATCTTCAACTGGCCTGGAATGGGCATCCTTTATCTGGATGGGGTTGCCACGCGCGATTACCCCCTGATCATGGGCATGGTCCTGGTCTCGGCACTGACTATCGTCTTTAGCAACCTTATTACCGACTTGACCTATGGGGCCATTGACCCCCGAATTCGCTACGAGTAGCATTTCCAAACACCTGACCGGAGCCGGCTCCAACTGCCAGACGCCTGCTACCGCCCCTATTCCGCTACCGCGAGCCCAGACTGTCCCATGACTGCTGAATCAAAACCCGAAGGACTCCAGGAAATATCCGACGCCCTCCACGCCGACGAGGGTGGTGCAGCCGCGCAGCGCCGCCGCGCTTGGCGCCGTTTCCGCCGTCACAAACTTGCCCTCGCCAGCGCCATCCTGATGTTCCTCCTCATCATCGTTGCCTTCCCCCTTGCCCCCGTCGTCGCACCCATTCATCCCCACAAGATCGAAATTAGAGAGATTGGCCTCTCTCCAGGCGAGGAAGGCCATCTGCTGGGTACCGATCTTACCGGTCGCGACATCTGGAGCCGCGTGGTCTACGGAGGACGCGTCTCCATGTCCGTGGGCATCGTCGCCGTCTCCCTGTACATCACCATTGGCACTATCCTGGGTAGCGTTTCCGGCTACTACGGCGGCACCGTTGATGCCGTGATTATGCGCATAACTGACACCGTCATGGCCTTCCCGATCCTGATCATTCTCATCGCGCTCGTATCCATCCTCGGCCCGGGTATATTCAACTCCATGCTGGCGATCGGTCTTATCGGCTGGACCGGCGTAACCCGCCTTGTCCGCAGCCTCATTCTCTCTATTCGTGAAACCGACTATATCATGGCCGCACAGGCTGTTGGCGTCGAAGAGAGATGGATCATCGTGCGTCATATCCTGCCCAATGTGGTCGCGCCCATCACCGTCGCCGCCAGCTTCGGTATCGCCGGCGCTATACTCACCGAGGCCGGACTCAGCTTCCTCGGCCTTGGCGTTCAGGTCCCGACCCCCAGCTGGGGCAACATGCTCAACGAGGCCCAGAACATTCAGATCATCGAAAACATGCCCTGGTACTGGGTACCGCCCGGCCTCATGATCACCGTCTGCGTCCTCGCCATCAACTTCATCGGCGACGGCCTCCGCGACGCCCTTGACCCCCGCATGAGCCTCGACTAAGATTGTAAACTGCCCTGCAACGCTATTGCCCAGGAATGATGGAGGAAATGATGATACTGACGCCCGAGCAAAAGGCGGCATTCTGGCGGGAAGGCTTCCTTCCATACCCCACCCTCCTCGAACCGGAAGAACTGGCACAGCTCCAGCAGTTGACCGAGGACATCGCCTACGGACGCGTCCAGGTGCCGGCCGACATCAAGGGTATCCCTGTCCTCGAACAGGAAATGGTCGTAGCGCGCGGCGAAGTCGAGGCCGCTAACGCCCTCGACGAGTTGCGCAAAATCAACTTCCCCGCTTCCATCCATGAAACCTTTCTCGCCGTCGCCAGAAAACCGAAGCTCGTCGACCTGATCTCTGAACTCTTCAATGAACCCGACATAAAACTACTGGGCGATCAGATATTCATGAAGCCGCCCGGTCATGGCTCCGTCAAAGAGTATCACCAGGACTCAGCCTCCTGGCCCTTCCTCATCCCCCAGAACCAGATCACCTGCTGGATCGCCCTCGATGACGCCACCCTCGAAAACGGCTGCATCCGCTGCCTTCCCGGCAGCCATC
>JAPPKT010000524.1 GCA_028819675.1 Caldilineaceae bacterium
ACAGTCCCGTAGGGGCACCCCTTGTGGGTGCCCTGTGCCTCTCCCAAAGCCGGTATACCATTTCAGCCTCCCCTCCGCCCCCCTGAACGCCCTACAAAAAGACGAACAACGCCGGCATGGCGGGAGCGTACAGTGCGCGCAGCCACCAAGCCGATTGACGACAAATGTTCAAGGACCACTCAGACGGAAGTCCTCAACATTGCCGAGAAGGGCGCAACGCGCTGCACCGGCGAACAAGGCGCATCTGCGGGCTTGGAAGACGCCTACAGGCATCAGGCTGTCAAGCACGCCGCCAGGAGTCCGTGACCGAAGTGGCGCACGCCACTGGCATTGAGAGTGTCGGGAAGTTGCTGAAGCGAGGTTTCTGCGGCGTCTGTCGCCAATGGGGCAAGCAGTTCATGCGCCGTTATGTGTATGAGTTCGCGTTCAGGCTGAACGAGGGCAATGTGTGGAACTGCACGATGGTGCGGGCGGATCACATTGCCCGCAACAAGGTGGAGAAGCAGTGGACCTGCGAAGAACTGACGCGTTGAAGCAGCTCCCTTTACCCAAAACTCTCGCGCGGCACTTGTTAGAGCCGAACAATCCTTCTGATCGTGCCGACCGGTTTTTCACTGTGATTGGGAACGGGTACGGCAATCGTGGTCCATCCCTCTTCAGTCTCTATCCTTGCCTGCATCTGCATTTGGCTGCCCGTCAGTCTGTTATCCCTGAAACCATGATCTTCTTGGTCATGTTGGCCTTTTTGGAAGGCCGGAATGGCAGTTTGTGGTAGCTGGCTCTTGGTGAACTGCCGAGTACGCAGAGGACACCTTTTTGTCCGCGGAGGGACGCGGAGAGCGCCAAGGGCGTATCGGGTTTTCGATTCGCAGTTGCGTAGCCGTTAGCGAATCAGTTGCACTCTGCTCCCGCAAATCGCTGTGCGGGCAAAGGGACACGAGCCCTGGACACCCGAACTCGTAGAGGCATGGCGCCGGCATCGCAGATCTGTTCATCTGCCAATATGTCTATGCATGACTATATGCCACGCTTAGCAACTTCTCTCCAGCCACGCAGGTTGCCCTTCCTCGACCGACAGGCCGCCGTCTTTCGGATCGATCCTGCTGTCAGCGGCAATCTGGCCGGACGACGCGCTCGCGGAAAACTGGAAAAACTTTCGATTATGACCTAAGAGATCCTTTTGGTATATCAGTACCAACTCCCCAATTGGTTTGACCACCTCTTCTAATATCATTAAAATTGGGAACGATTTATAGGAATTCGTTCACGGATTTCATGCGTATCTTCAATGCGCCGATCATTGAGAGCGCTTGCAAAAGCCATGTTGACGTCAGCGGTTCGTTAGAAAACTGGTGTCTGGCAGTGGAACGGGCGCACTGGAATGTCCCGCAGGAACTGAAGGAGAGATACCCAGGCGCCAGCATTGTTCGAGGGGACCGACTTGTCTTCAATATCAAGGGGAACCGCTACCGGCTGGTGGCCAGAATCAACTTTCGCAAGCGTCTCGTATACGTCCGATTCTTTGGAACGCACAAAAAATACGACCGCATCAATGTGAAGGAGGTGTAACGAAAACCCGCTGCAACGCCGTTTCCTTATTGATACAGGCACACACCAAAAGGGAAACGAAATGAGTACTGCAATCAAGCCTATCCGCACAGAGGAGGACCACAAGCGGGCCTTGGCGCGCATCGATGAGATCTTTGACGCCGAAGAGGGTACGCCTGAGAGCGACGGGCTTGATGTTCTTGTCGATCTGGTCAGTTACTATGAATCTCAAAACGTGGATTTCGGTTTCCCCGCCCCGATCTCCGCGATCGAGTTTCGTATGGACCAGGCCGGCCTCAGCCAGCGAGATCTCGTCCCTTTCATCGGCAGCCCTGCAAAGGTCTCCGAGGTCCTTTCGGGAAAGCGGGACCTTTCCATGCCGATGGCGCGGGCATTGCATGGGCACCTTGGCATTCCCGCCGACGTGCTTCTGCAGAAACGCGGCGCGGAATTCGATGTTGCGCTGGAAGAAATCGAGCCGAGCCGCTTTCCACTCAAGGAAATGGCAAAGCGTGGATGGATTCCCCAAATTCGAGACCTTATCGATCACGCTGAAGAGCTGCTGCGCGAGCTGATCGACCAGGCCGGTGGGCCGCAGGTCGCCACTCTGCCCCTCTACCGCAAGAGCGGCCACCGCCGCATCAATGCCAAGACCGACCCCTACGCACTGAGGGCTTGGTGCTGGCGCGTCCTCGCTCTGGCCAATCAGAACCCGCCCCAGTCCAGCTATCGGCCGGGCACGGTAACAGAGCAGTTCATGCGTGAAGTCGCCCAACTGAGCGTGTATGAAGACGGCCCGCGGCGTGCGCAGGAGCATTTGAGGGAGCATGGCATCGCACTCGTAATTGAGCGGCATCTCCCCCGCACGCATCTCGACGGCGCGGCGCTGTGTTTCAAGGACGGCTGTCCGGTCATCGGCCTGACGCTGCGTTATGACCGCATCGACAATTTCTGGTTCAGTCTGATGCATGAGTTGGCCCACGTGGGCCGCCATCTCGACTGCGATGAGAATGAGCTCTTCATCGACGACCTCTCGCTGGCTGGAGGGGGCCGGCTTGAAGAGGAGGCTGACAGAATGGCCCAGGACGCCTTGATCCCGCCGCGTTTCTGGGAGTCTAACCCGATGCGTGACGGGGCCACAGTGCTGGCGGTTTACGACCTGGCTCGTGAAGCCGGCGTCCATCCGGCGGTGATCGCGGGTCGCGTGCGCCGCGAGCGGGGGAATTACCGGCTGTTGTCGCAACTAGTAGGCAGCGGCAAAGTCCGGCGGCAGTTTGCGCAGGGCGAGAGTAGTTTGG
>JAPPKT010000486.1 GCA_028819675.1 Caldilineaceae bacterium
TCGAACTGAAGGAGAACAGCAAGTGGATCCTGGGAACCGGCGCCGAGCCAATCCTCGAGCTGCGGCCCTCGGCAGAGGAGTAACGCATGCGAAAACTACTGCTTCTTGCCGGTGCTGTCGCTGTCCTGGTGACGCTGGTCAAAGCCGCCCCGCGCGCCCTGACCGTCTCACAGCGCCACGGTGACCTGATCGCCAAACAGATCTACGCCTACCGCGACTGGCAGAGCACCGGTGTGCGCATCGATCAAGGGGACCGGATCCAAATCGAAGCGGAAGGTGAATGGCTCTATACGCCCGATGAGTACCACGGGCCTGCCGGTCACCCGAGATTTCCCGCGCCCAGCTTCTACCCCGTTGCCACCGGCTCCGGCGGCGCCCTCATCGGCCGCATCGGCGATACCGGCGGCCGCTTCGTCGTCGGCGAACGCCTGAACATGCAGGCAACCCAACACGGCATCCTCTACCTGCGCATCAATGACGACATCCTCAGCGACAACGACGGCTGGGTCGCCGTCCGCATCGACGTAACCGAAACCGAAGACTCCCTGCCCTGAGCTCGGACATCTCCCAATCAAAAAGAGAGGAGTGAGAGCAACGCTCACTCCTCTCTTCTATTCTCTCACTCCTTGCCCTTTACTCTTCGTCTTCCCCGTAACTGTGCCCCGCCAAAATCGCCCGCACCTCCGCCGCGCTCGAAGCCTTCTGCATCTGCCCGATCCGTTCCTCTTCATGCGCCAGCAGCTGCTTGACGTTGCGCAGAACATCCTCCATCTTGTCAGCCGGGAACTTGCACGCGCCGTTCTCATCCATATGTACGATCTCGCCCGGCGCCACGTCCATCCCCCGCACGTGCACCGGCACATTCACCGCCTGCACCGCCATCGCCCCATGACCCGGCGTAACGCCGCTCAGCAGATACTGGAAGCCCATCGGCCGGATCTCGTCAATATCTCTCGACGGCCCGTTCGAAATGCAGCCCACACAGCCCACCGCCTGCATCGCCGCCGTCATGTTGCCGCCGGCCAGCCCCACCTTCCCCGCAATCTCGCGCGGAAACTTCTGCTCCAGGACCAGAATCGTCGGCTTCGGCGACGCGTCCAGCGCCTCCAGCACGTCCGAGAAGCCCACCCGCGAAAAGTTCGGGTCCGGCAGTCCATAGACGCACGTCACCGCGTATCCCGCCAGCGCACCCAGCTCAGGATACATGCAGCGGATCGTCTCATCCGTATACCAGTTTTCCGTCCACGGGTTGTAAAGGCCCAGGCACAGCGGATCTTCAGGGTACGTGGCGACAACGTTGGTGATCGAGGGCGTATCCACCGTCCTCAGCTCTTCCAGGATCGCTTGCGGATTCATTCTGCCTTCCTTAATGTTGTTTGTCTGGGCTCTGTTTACAAAGGGCTACTGCTTCTCGCCACCGTAGGACGCTATGAACTCGCAGATCCGCTCCATCGCCGGCTTCAACACGTCCATGCCCGGCGCGTAACAGATCCGGATCGACCCTTCTCCGCCGTTGCCGAACGCGCTCCCCGGCGCCACGGCAACGTGCGTCTTGCGCAATAGATCAAGCGAAAATTGGTACGAATCGTCAATGCCTTCCAGCTGCGGAAAGAGATAAAATGCCCCCTCCGGCTCCGGTAGGTTGACCCCCGAAACCTCTCGCAGCATCCCCGCGCAGAAGTCCCGCCGCTCCTGAAACTCCTCCACCATCGCCGCGATATCGTCCTCACCGTGCGCGATCGCCGCTTCACCGCCCCGCTGAATCATCGTCGGTGCGTGCGAAACGATGAACTCGTTCAGCTGTGCCGCCTTCTGCACGAAATCCGCTCGGCTCACCATCCAACCCAGCCGCCAGCCCGTCATGCAATAGGTCTTGGAAAACGAGTTGACGACGATGACGGCGTCTTCACGCGAGCACAGTTTCATGATCGAGGGCGCTATCTGCCCGGCGCCTGCCGCGCCCTGACCGCCGTAGTAAATGCGCTCGTAGACCTCATCCGTCAGCAGCCACAGCCCGTGCCGCCGCGCAAAGTCCAGCAGCATTTGCTGTTCCTCGACAGTAGCCGTCCAGCCCAGCGGATTCGACGGCGAAGCGTACAGCAACATCCGCGTACGCGCTGTCAGTGCACTCTCCATCGCCTCTACGTCCGGCGTAAAGCGCTGCCCCGCACGCGCCATCGGCACTTCCACAGCCCGTCCGCCGCACATCTCGATCATCGCCGACCCGTTCGGCCAGTTCGGGCTCAGTACAATCGCCTCATCACCCGGATCGATCACACACTTGATCGCCAGGTTGAGCGCCTGCACGCCCCCGGAATTGATCTGTATCTCCGAGGGATCGATCTCTACGCCGTGCAGCCTTGCTATCAGGTTAGCGATCGCGTCTCGCAGCGACGGCAGCCCCTGATTGGGCGAGTAGAAAGTCCAACCCTCCTGCGCTGCCCGGTTTACAGCGTCGATCACGTAGGGCGGCGTTGGCAGCGTCGACTCGCCGAACTGGAGGAATAGCACATCCTCCATGCCGAATGCTACGTCCGCAAGCGCCCGAATTCGGGATTCAGGGACGCGCTCGGCAGAGGGCGCGAATGAAGGCGAAACCATGGGCGGCGGGCAGGTCCTTTCCGCAAATGACAAACTTGCGTTAGCCGGTCGAACAACTGTCGCTTCGTTCGAAACGATCAGTCTTCCAGCAGGGCCCGCGCTATCTCCTCCCACTCCTCTGGCAGAGGCGCGCTGCTGGCCGGCTTCTGCGCCCGCCGATACCAGCCGTTGGCGTTTGGCAGATCGCCCTCAACCCGGTGCAGATAGGCATGCACCCAGGCCGAACCGTTCAAGTCCGGCT
>JAPPKT010000061.1 GCA_028819675.1 Caldilineaceae bacterium
CCGAGATCCAGCCCCGCGTACAGCTCCCGTTCCATCGCCCTCCCCAGCCACGGCGCCCGCCGCCGTCTGCCATTACAACCGCTGCCGCCGCCCCGGTCAACGCCACGGGCGCCCGCGCGCGCCGTATCCGCTCGCCGTGTCAGGAACCTTATGCCACGGCACTTCGTTGCCGGGGCACGAGTCCGGGTACCCGCGTGGGTACGAACGCGGAACGCGGTTAGCAGATCATTGCAGCAAGGTCGACCCGCTCAATGGCGCGGAAGCGATCCCCAACCAGCAGAACCGCGTCATCGCCACGACCCTGTATGCGGGCCGGGCTGCGCGTTTCGGAGGCGGTCTCCCTGAGAGTCCGTCTGAAAGCGCAGCGACAGCATCACCGGCCAAGCCAGGGCCAGGACAAGGCCGGGATCGTAGGCCAATATGCACAATATAAGAATATCTACTTGCCTCCAAATAAAATACCGTATATGTTGTATTATAGGATCGTAGTCTGTACGGTGCACTCATCCAGGAGGTGCGAGTGAGATGTCGTCGATCGAGGAAAGAGGACCGACTCAGGTCGAGTTTCATTATGTGAAATCTGGTCTGTTCCGAGTAGTGCATGTCGATGGCGCGTGGGGTGGAGCCACTCCTCGAGGGCACATCACCATGTCCGTATTCTCCGAACGCGGGCCTATTCCCCAGCGCCTAGTCCACAAAATCAACGAAGATGGTACGCTTGGGGAGCAGGTGAGCTCAGTTTCAAAGACTGGTATCATTCGAGAGGTTGAGGTTGAGCTTGTGATGGACCTCGAAGCCGCCCGCAGCATAGGCGACTGGTTAACCAAGAACATAAATACACTCACCGCTGCACAGGGAGCTGTGTCACGTCCGTGAACACTTTGACAACTATTGCGCCGCCGAATGCCTCAAAGGGAAAGTCAGTTTGCGGAGGCAACCCGGATTACTTTTCTCGCGCTCACGAGTCCGCATACGCCGTACGCTTCGTTATTGGATCCTTAGAACGAACGCTGATGGAGGCCCCCGTAGAGATCAATATTTCTCTTCCAGCAAGCAGCATTCGACACGCGCATCTGGTCCCTAAGGTCGGCTACTCTTCATACGCACGGGCGACCGACAGTCCTGCTCTGATCAACGACCAGATTGATCGTTTGGCATCGATGAACGATGGATGGCTAGATGGCGACGGAGCCGCTCCGTCGCAAGAAGGTCTAGAGTCACTTCGTACCCTACTAGAGTCGCTTGCTCCTAGACCCACCCTATATCCTACTCCAGAAGGCGGCGTTCAAGCTGAGTGGTCGATAGGAGACCGCGAGATATCCCTGGAGATCGATCTGGACTCCCTCAAAGCCGAGTGGCATGACCTGAATACATCAACGACAGAATCCAGCCTCAAAGAGGTTGACCTGAACAAGCCGACTGATCTGTGTTGGATTGCACAGCAACTTTCTTAGCTTCGTATAGATAGTATGACTCATTCTACTCTGCTGTTGAGACAGATTCATCCCGATTGGATTGTAGGTGGCCGAGTAACATCCCAAGCATTTAAGCCAACAAAGAAAGACAAGGGTCGATTGTCTACAGAGGACGGGGATCGAACCACTGCTCAGGATTCGTACGACCGATACATCCAGAAATACGACTCCGATGGTGTTATGGCTGTGACCGTACAAGAGTGTACGGATCTACAGCTTCCGGTCTTACCGGAACCGAACAAACACTCTGAGTACCACACGATTATTGACTACCGGACGTCCACACGGAAGCAGGTTAAGGATAAAGCGGGTCTACTTACCGCACACGCGAGAAGAAGAGATTGGTTGTACCAACCCGCATAGTTGTTGCCGCAGACTTCCGCTTCCAGATCTTCCCTGCCCTGTCGTCGGTTCGCATGGCCGATGACGGGGCGGCGGCCGTGGCCGGCTTGCGCCTGCATCTCGCATTCCACCTGGAGCCGGTCACCACCGGAGGCGAGGCGGCGGCACTTCCCGCGGACGATGGCAGCGACCATGGTGTCGGCCACCACCTCGCAGCCGCTGCCGGCGCGCGAGCTGAGCCGCGCCCGGCCCCACCACGCGCCCGTCGCCGGTCAGCAGCGCCGCCGCGATCTTGGTACCACCGAGGTCGAGCCCTTCGTACAGCTCCCGTTCCATCGCCCTCCCCGCCACGGCGCGCACCGCCAACTGCCATTACATCCGCTGCCGCCCCTCCGGTCAACGCCACGGGCGCCGCGCGCGCCCGCCCCCCCCGGGGGGGCGGGCCGGCGCGCCGCCTGGGCGACCGCATCGGAACCTCCGGCACCCAATACCCGCGCCCGGGTGATTACACAACCCGCCATCGGCGAGATCGCATCAGGAGGGTCTCCCGGTCGTCGTGTTCTGGCGAGCGAGGACGATCACGCTGTCAGCGTCGCCTGCGCGGTTCCGATTTCTCGCCGTCCGGCGCTGCTCCGCGCCGCTTTTTTGACTCCCGCAGGTTTCTTGTGTAGTTGCAATTCGGGAAGTTCGAGCAGCCGAGGAAGCGTCCGTACCTGCCCATCCTGGCGTTCAGCCAGCCGTCGCACACGGGACAGGCCTCGATAGACCCACCACAGTCGCGGCAGATGTAAGCCTCACCGGATCTGACGGGAAGTCCGTTCCCGCAACGGGGGCAGGCAGCCGCCGTGTGCTCGCAGAGCGGAAAATTCGAGCACCCGTAGAAAACACTCTGGTCGCGGGCGTTTTCCCGGCGCTCCAGCCGTCCTCCGCCGCCGCATCGTGGACAAGGCACATCGCTCTCCGGCGGACGCCCGAACACCTCGACGTCGTATCCGCCGTCGATCAACTCCGTCACGAATTCGGAC
>JAPPKT010000501.1 GCA_028819675.1 Caldilineaceae bacterium
GCAGCGAGGAGTTCGATACCTACCTGGCCCTCTATCTCGACGGCGACTCACCGATTATGACCGATGACGATTCATATGAAACGGACGCCGCGCTGGAGGAACTGGAGGTACCCAGCGATCTGCAACTGATCGTCGAAGTCAGTTCCGCTCTCGGAGACGAAGAGGGGACTTACACTTTGGAAGTGGTTGACGCTTCGGAGGAAGACAGCGACTCTGATGACGGATAACGTCGCCTGACGTAATAGGAGAGGATGGAGAAGTGAGAGGGGAGATTCCCCTCTCACTTTCTTTTGGCCGCGCTTTTCTATCCCTTCATCGGTATGACCAGGTCATAGGGATAGTCGGTTAGCCAGATCAGTTCGCCCGCTTCATTGTAAGCGACCGCGTCCTCGACGCGCACGCCGTATCCGCGGTTGGGATAGTACAGGCCCGGTTCGATCGTCACCACGTGGCCTGGTAGCAGAACTTTATCCTCGCCCGCGGCATGGCTGAAATTCGGCCCTTCGTGAATCTCCAGGCCGATACCGTGGCCAAGGCTATGGACATAGCCTTCTTCCGTCCCCGGATGGCTGCGCACTGTTTTGTGACCCTTGCTTTCGTAGTAGTCACAGGTCATGAGCTGATACTCGCGCATGGGCCGGCCCAACTCCAGATCTGCCATGACACGGTCGAAAATCTCCTTGGTCTGGTCGTAGGCTTCCTGAACTTCGTCGGTTGCATAGCCCAGACTCCAGGTGCGGGTCATGTCGTGGAAGTAGCCTTCTTCGGTTGTCGGAAAGATGTCGAAGATGATGGAGCGGCCCAGTTGCAGGGGCATGTCCGGATCACCGGAGTTATGGGGGACACCGGCATCCCGACCTTGCGAAAAGATCGTGCCGTGGTCTTCCTGCAAACCATTGGCGTGCAGGCGCCCGCGCATGTATGCCTTGACGTCGCCGATAGTCAGGGGCTCGCCATCCGACTTGAGTAGAATCTCGTCCCGGCCCACTTGGTGCCCCTGAATGAACGCCTGTACGTCACCCACCACCGAACAGGTATGCCGTCCGGCGCGCTTCAGAATTTCGAGTTCGGCGTCGTCCTTGGTGATGAAAGCCTGGCTAAAGAGCGTTTCGCCGTACTCACCGACGATTTCTATGCCCTCGATCTGCTCTTTCACATTTTCTATCAGCGCAAGCGACGCGCCGACGTCCTGCAACCCGTAGACTCCGACGCGTCCGCGAAGCCCGACCATCTCCATTGCGCGGGCAATGTACGCAGCGTTCGCCGCTAACCTGTCGCCCTTGAACTCCTTGAGCAACTCATATCCGTTGAAATGCTCTTCGCGGTTGACCGTGCGCAGTCCGGTGTCTGCCGCCGTGTCTCGTTCCATCATGCCGTGGACGAGAGTCACCTCTTCGCCGCGCGGCTTGAGTAAGAGTGCTCCCTCGAAGAACCCGCCGCTGGTCAGGTATCTCATGACCGGGCCATGACCTTCCCCCAGCACGAGAAAGCCGTCCAGGTTACGTTCCTCCATCAATCGATCCAAATCTCGCTTCATTGCTTTCCTCTCTGCCTTACTTGGGGACTGTTGACATCGCTAATGGTTCGAAAATCCAGTACCGTCAGTGAAGGCTAACATCGGGCAGTTGAGAATACAAACATTGAGCGCAGGAGCACACTGGTCAGGATCGCGCACAGGGACAGGAATCATCTCTGGTATCTTCGTCACAGCCATTTTCCGCGCCTCTACTTTACACTGATAGAATGTGCCTGACGGAGTATTCGACAGCTGCGGCTTCGATTCGTAAAGTGAACTGGCGATGATCAAGAGGGCAAGAGACGACGGACTGGGATTGGAAACGCGTCCGCTGCTCGTCCGTCTGGAGGCACTAGGCAAGTCTTATTATGAGGCAGGGCAGGAAAAATGTGTGCTGGAAGCGGTAGACTGCTCAATCGGGGTCGGCCAGTTCATCTGCCTACTGGGAAAATCGGGCAGCGGCAAGAGCACGCTCCTGAATCTCATCTCCGGAATCGACCGTCCTTCTGAGGGAAGTGTGTTCATTCGCGAAAACGGCTGCGAAGTCGAATTGACCGGCCTGAACGAACACCAGCGTACCCTCTTTCGCCGCCGCAACATCGGCATCATCTTCCAATTCTTCAATCTGATCCCTACGCTGACCGTTCTCGAGAACGTCGCTCTGCCGGTCGAGCTGGCAAGCGGCGACCGCAAGGGACACCGTCGCGCCGAAAACCTGCTGGACCGTGTCGGCCTGGGGGACCGCCTTGATTCCTTCCCCGACCGTCTCAGCGGAGGCGAACAGCAGCGCGTTGCCATTGCGCGCGCCCTCATCCATGACCCGGTCTTACTGCTGGCCGACGAGCCTACCGGCAACCTTGACGAAGGAACAGGCAACGTTATTCTGAACCTGCTGCTGGAGTTGAGCCGCGACGCCGGAAAGACGCTGATCATGGCGACCCATGATGAGGACATTGCCGGCCTCGCCGACGCGGTCTATTTCCTCGAACGGGGTCAACTGGTCTTCCATCAAGCCCGGGTCTTGGACCCAGACAGAGGAGCGGACGCCGTGCAGGGGCAGGGTCGTATAGCAGATGCCGCGGCCGTGCAGCGATGAGAGTTGCTCTTCCTCGGCGCGCTCTGCTGCGACTTGCTTGGCGGCACAGTTGGCGCCGCCCCCTGCAGTCGACATTTCTTGTTGTCGGCGTTGCTGTCGGTGTGGCTATGATCGTCGCCATCGATCTGGCCAACGGCTCGGCCAACCGGGCCTTTGCGCTTGGGACAGAGCAGATCACCGGCCGCGCAACGCACCAGGTGGTCGGCGGCCCGGACGGCGTCG
>JAPPKT010000596.1 GCA_028819675.1 Caldilineaceae bacterium
AGGCGCTGCCTTTTCTGGACAGTGCGGCGTATGTGCCGGCGCGGCCGAGCGCGCTAGCGGGCCTGGACCGGGCGGCGGAAATTCTGATGGATGCGGTCCGTCAGGGTAAGAACTTCCTGGTCTGGGGCGATTTCGATGTTGACGGTCAGACGAGCACGACGCTGCTGGTGGCGGCGCTGCAGGAGCTGGCGGGGGCGCAGCGGGTGCGCTTTCACGTGCCGAACCGCTTCAGTGAAGGGCACGGCATCAAGCCCGCGAAGCTGAAGGCGCTGCTGGAGGATGCGAGCTTCAGGCCGCAGGTTCTGCTGACTTGCGATACGGGCATCGGGGATGGTGAGGGGATTGGCATGGCAAAGGAGGCCGGGCTGACGGTGGTGGTCACGGACCACCATGATTTGCCGGCTGAGTTTGCCGGCGCTGAAGCGGGCCAGGAGCCGCCATGCGGTGAAGCGGCTGACGTTACCGGCGAGCAGAGCGTGCGGCGGGCGGACGCGATCGTCAACCCCAAGTTTTTGCGTGCTGATGATCCGTTGCGCACGCTGCCGGGCGTGGGCGTGGCTTATAAGCTGGTGCAGCGGCTCTATGAACTGGCGGGCGACCCCGAAGGCGCGGCGCAGTTCCTGGACCTGGTGGCGCTGGGCATTGTTGCGGACGTGGCGGAGCAGATGCATGACACTCGCTACCTGCTTCAGATCGGGTTGGAGAGACTGCGGCGAACGGAACGGATTGGGCTTAAGGCGCTGATGGAGAGCGCCCGGCTGTCGCCGGACAGCGTTGACGCGCAGGCGATCGGTTTTCAGATCGGGCCGCGCATGAACGCGCTGGGGCGGTTGGATGATGCGACGGTGGCGGTGGAGCTGCTGACAACGGATGACGCGATCCGTGCGGGGCAGCTGGCGGCGCAGATGGAGCGGCTGAACAACGAGAGGCGGCTGCTGACGAGCCAGATTACGCAGACAGCGTTCGACATGCTGGAGCGGGAGCCGGTTCTGCTGGATTTCAATGCGATTGTTCTGGCGAATCCCAACTGGCACGCGGGGATCATCGGCATCGTTGCGGCGCGGTTGGTTGAGGCGTATCACAAGCCGACGGTATTGCTTTGCAGTGCGCCTGGGGAGCCGGCGCGGGGCAGTGCACGCAGCACGGCGGGGGTGGATATCGGCGGGGCGATCGCGGGGTGTGCGGAGCTGCTGATGCATCACGGCGGGCACCCGGGCGCGGCCGGGGTGACGCTGGAGGCAGCCAACATCGACCGCTTCCGGCGCGAGTTGAGCCGGCAGGTCGACCAGAACAGGATTGATGCGGGGCCGGAAGGCCTGCAAATTGACGCGGAGCTGCCATTCTCCGAGGTGAGCCTTACGCTGGCAGAGGAGATTGAGAGGCTGGCGCCCTTTGGCAACGGCAACCCGCTGCCCAAATTTATAAGCCAGGGCCTGAAGGTGGTTCAGGACCGCCGGATCGGACGGGACGGCGGGCACCGGCGTTTGCTGCTGCAGGATAAGGAGGAGAGGAGACAGACGGCGGTCTGGTGGCGCAGCGCGGACGTGGAGCTGCCGGGTGGTGCGGTTGACATTGCCTATACGCTGGGCGTTAACGAGTATCGCGGTGATAGGAAGGCTCAGCTGACGCTGGAGGCGGTGCGGGCAGCGGAAGAAGCAGAGGCGACCCGCGTGGTCGAAGGGGTGGAGGGGAAGTGTGTCCTACATGACTTGCGACGCGAGCTTGTATCCGCGGACGATCTGCCGTCCTTCGACAGCGCGGTATGGTATGCGGAGGGTACGCGTTTGGGAGAAATTCCCTTGCACTCGCGATTGGCGTCGACCCGAGCTGAGACGGGTCGTCCGCTGGTGTTGTGGAGCAGTCCGCCGTCGCCGGAGTTGTTGCACTGGCTGGTGGAAAGGGTAGCGCCATCTGAACTGTACTTGATTGGCCGCGACACGGCGGAAGCACAGCCGGATGCAGTGCTGAAGCAGGTGGCGGGGATGGCAAAGTGGTCGATGCGGCCGGGCGAGGATGGGGGTCAGGGCGCGGCAGTACAGGACGGCAAGCTTCCCATTGACAAGCTGGCGGCCCGCATCGGTTTAACGGAAGAGATCGTTCGTTGCAGTCTGCTCTGGCTGGAACAGAAAGGGCTGCTGCAGTTGCGGGGATGGGAAGAGGGCGACGTCGCACTGGTGATGCCGGGGGACGGGAGCGAAGGGGACGGCAGTGAGCGAAGGCTCCTGCAGGAGGAGTTGAAGGAACTGCTGGCGGAGGTGCGGGCTTACAGGCGGTTCTTTCAGCGGGCGCCGGTGGGGGCACTCGGGCTGGAAGGGGAACTGCAGTAGTCAGTGGTCAGTGGTCAGTGGTCAGTGATCAGTGGTTAGTGGATAAGCTCCTTCGACATTTTGGGGAGGCCTATCAGAATACAACAAGAATGTTAGGTCTATAGGCGTGTCTGGGATGTTTCGGGCTTGAATGTTGTGAAAAATAAAATCAATCGATCTGCGAAGGCACGCGAAGGGTCGCGAAGAACACCAGAGGCTACCGGGATTTTCCTTGTGTGAATGCGCGGGTTAACTGCGCTTTGCTGCCGTAAGTAGCTGTTCTGACAGACGTCAACGAGCCCTAGTGAACTTCCAGGCCATGTTCTGAGTGCGTACTGTGTGCGGTCTGCCTGGGGGAATGTTCTGCCAGGAATTCTGTGCCGCGCTCTTGATGGTCTAAGAGGGATAGGTTGGGGGCCAATCTGGACTTGCCGTGCCTGCGCTGGCTCACGCCTCGGAACGAGCCACGACGCGGGGTGGGGGGAAGTTCGGTCGCAGCGGGTGGACAAGGTCGTATTGCGCACAC
>JAPPKT010000073.1 GCA_028819675.1 Caldilineaceae bacterium
CTGCGGTTTATCCGCGAAGAGACGCGAAGGGGCGCGAAGAAAACCCTTTGGTGTTGGCGCGGATGATGGGCGTTAAGCACCAGAAACACGCGAAAAGCCATAGGATTGAGTTTGCGGCCACTTCGCCGCTGTAATGGTTCGAACGGTCCCTTCCAATTGGCAACGGATCTTAGCCACTTACGTGTTCTTCGTCGGCCTTGCTCATCAGGTCTTGCACTGCGTCGACGGCGGCGCGCATTGCCGCTGAATCGCCGTCCCCTCCCTGGTCGATTTCATAGCCCATGTCGACCATCAGCTGTTTGGCAAGCTTTACGGACTGGCTGGCATCGGGGCCAAAGCCGTCGGCGCCGACGCTCATGGCGTACTCTTTGGTGATGGGCGCGCCCCCAACCATGACTTTGACTTTGTCGCGCAGGCCGGCGTCCTCCAGCGCTTCTATGTTGGTCTTGAAGTAGGGCATGGTGGTGGTGAGGAAGGCGGAGAAGCCGACCAGCTGGGGCTGATGCTCGATGACGGCGTCGAGCAGCCTCTCCGGGCTGACATTGACGCCCATATCGATCACTTCGAAGCCGGCGCCTTCGAGCATGATGATACAGAGGTTTTTGCCGATGTCGTGAACATCGCCCTTGACGGTCAGCATGAGGACCTTGCCGACGGGTTCGACGCCGGTGTCGCCGAGGATCGGCTGGAGGATGGCCATGGCGCGTTGCATGGCCTTGGCGGAGATCATCATTTCGGGCACAAAGTATTCACCTACCTCGAAGAGACGACCAACTTCCTGGAGCGCAGGAATCAGTGCCTGGAAGAGGATCTCCAAGGGGTCCATGCCCAGGTCGATGCCTTCCTGGGTGAGCTTTTCGGTGACGGGCGCTCGTCCTGAAAGCGTGTTTTCGTACAGCTCTTTTTTGATCTCTTCTTCACGGCTCATGTGGTGTGCCTCCGGTGCCGACGGCGGATCTGTATTTGGTCTCAGTGATGCGGACTGCGCATAGATTGCAAAACGGCAGTTTGGTTGACGGTTCAGGCGGTGAAACAGTCTGCCATCTCTTCAAGGAAACCGTCTACCGACACCTGCCGGTATGACTCACGGCTATGGGGGCGGGCCGGGTGGCCGTCTTGTTCCAGCGCTTGCCGGACGGCTTCCGGCAGGCGGTCGAGGCTTAGCTGAACAATGTCATCGGCCGGCTGGGCGGCGCAGATCTCTACGGTAGGGGCGGACGAACTGTAGTAGTAGACGGATTTGAGACGCGTCTTCAGCATTCTGCGGGCGTAGTCGGGCAGGAGAGGGTGTGCGCTGTCCCCGTTTTCCGTGCCCGGTTCCTGGCGGCGTTTGGGGGTGAGGTCCTGCGGCCAGAAGAGGCGATTGATGTGGAGGTCGAAGACTTTCTTGAGCATTGCTGCCGGCGTGACTGGGGCGGTGAACCAATTGGAGGCGGGCCAGACGTCGAGCCAGGCCCATGCGCCGCCGATGCCGGCCTCATCGAGGGTCAGATCGAGGCGGCCGGCGCAGGAGGCGATACCGATCCGGTCTGCGCTGTCGGTCCGGTCGCGAGTGGGGGACGCCTCTGACGGATCCTGGCCGATGACGGCGAAATGCTGGGGGTAGATGAAGAAGTCGCTGCCGCTTGCCCTCTGCACATCGTAGAAGGCGGTGGTCAGGGCCAGCAGGGCGTAGGCGGTGTGGAGGATGCCGTCTTCGAGTTGGGGCGAGACGACGCCGACGCGATCCTGGTCGTGGTAGTCTGCGCAGAAGGCGCTGAAGGCGACGCGTTTGCCTGACTCCGGGCGCTGGTATTCGAAGTGTGAAGAGCGGAGTGCCTGGCTTGTGTGCATTGGAACACCAGTGGCTAGTGGTCAGTGGTCAGTGAAACTACTGACCACTGCAATTGAATTCCTGCATCATGGCGGAGCGGATGTTGTCTATGTAGCGCACGCCCTCATTGTCGGGACAGAGATTGTGGGTCAGCCCGATATGCTCCAGGTGTTTTTTGGCGAGGGCGCCGACGAGATAGAGGCCGGGGCGCTCGCAGGATTCGAATGTTTCTTCATCGAATTCGAGGTTGCCGTTGAGGAGGCGCGTGTAAAGGTCCTGGGCGGGCCTGTGGCCGATGAGCATGTAGCAGAGATCATAATTCCAGGTTTTCTGTCCGTCGGGCGTTTGGACCACGGCGGTGTTGTCTTCCAGAGAGACGACCTGACTTTCGGTCAGGATTTCGGTGTTGACGAGGCGGGCGTCGTGTTGGCCCCATTTCGTCTTCTGGAGGTGCAGCATTTCGTCGACGGCGTCTTTGGATTTGCGCACCACCCAGAGGATGGTGTTGCGGGGGCAGAGGGCGACGATGCCATCGGCGGAGGAGAAGCCGCCGCCCATGAAGAGGACTCTTTGATCACTGATATGTTCCCATTCATGGAAATAGTGCTGAACTGAGCCGTTCAGCTCGCCGGGAATGCCGGCCAGATTGGGCTCGTCGTATGAACCGGTGGCCAGCACGACCCGCTTCGCCTTGAGGCAGGAAGTACGCCCCTCGCCATCGCGCACGGACAATAGAAAATCATCCTTGGCGCCTTCGATATCGACAAGCTCGTGGTGGGTCTTGATGGGGAGATTGAATTTCTGCGCAAAATCGCTGTAGCTCTGGATCAGTTCCTCGATGCGGGGGTGGTACTCGTTTCCTTCGCGGGCCAGGATGGGGTCCTCCGGATCCAGCACCATGTAGGAGAGATACGAGTGCATAAGCATGTTCTTCATATAGTGGCGGAGATTGTTACAGATCTCTTTGCGCTCGATGCCGAGAACGCGGAGGCCGATGTCGGAGAGCACTTT
>JAPPKT010000533.1 GCA_028819675.1 Caldilineaceae bacterium
GCGGCCGGAATATCTGCGCCGGCGTGCGGTCCAGCTTGGGCACGGGCCCAACCAGCCTGATCCTGTCTCCGTGACCGTCGGTTACCGTTTGCACCATCTGCCGGTGCTGGGCCTGGTGGGCCTCCAACGCGGTCGGAATGTCATTGACTGGGCCGCAGGGTACGCCCGCGGCGCGCAGTCTTCGGATCCACTCATCGGTGGCGTGCTGACGGAAATGATCGGCCAACGCGGGAATGAGTTGCTCACGAAAGCGCACCCGGGCCGGATTCGAGGCAAAGCGTTTGTCGTCTGCCCAAGCGTGTTCCCCTACGACCTCTGCAAGTGAAGCGAACTGCCCATCGTTGCCCACCGCCAACATGAGATGGCCGTCGGCGGTGGCGAAGGTCTGATAGGGCACGACGGTGCCATGGGCGTTGCCGTAGCGGCGGGGCGGTTCGCCGGACAGGAGATAGCCGGCGGCGACGTTGGCCAGCCAGCTTAACTGGGTATCATAGAGCGCGATATCGATTTGCTGGCCTTCGCCGGTCCGATCGCGATGCTGCAGGGCCGTCAGGATCGCCACCGCCGCCTGCAGGCCGACGGTGATGTCGACGATCGCCACCCCCACTTTGAATGGCTCGCCATCGGTACCCTCGCTGGTTGGACCGGTGATGCTCATGATACCGCCCTGGGCCTGGATGACGGCGTCATAGCCGGGAAGCTCGCGGTCGGGGCCGGTCTGGCCATAGCCAGTGATGGCGCAGTAGATCAGGCCGGGATTGTCGGTGCGGAGGCTTTCATAGCTCAGGCCCAGCCGTTCCATGCCGCCGGCCTTGAAGTTCTCGACAACGACATCGGCCTGTGCGGCCAGCTGCCGGAAGATCTTCTGACCGGCGTCGGTTTTCAGATTCAAGGTGAGGCTGCGCTTGTTGCGATTGGCACAGAGGAAGTATGCACTCTGCCCGCCGTCGGTAAATGGGGGGCCCCAGTGGCGGGAGTCGTCCCCCCGGCCGGGCTGCTCGATCTTAATGACCTCGGCGCCGAAATCACCCAGGGTCATGGTGGCATAGGGCCCGGCGAGGACGCGCGAAAGGTCGAGAACGGTGATATGGGACAGAGCGTGGCGCATAGGAGAGGCGCGGGGCGGTTGGCGTGAAGGAGTTAGCCGGAAGGCAAGAGACTAGAAGGCGAAGAGCTCGGAAACGGGAAGCGTGAAACCGGTCAGCGGCCCGGCGCCAACCAGCGTGTCGCCAGTGCGCAGAGCGGTGCGCTGCGAAGCGGAAGGGTAGACGAAGACGGTCTCTTCGCCAGGGTCGACGATCCAGAGTGTATCAACGCCTATGGAGAAGTAGTCATTGATCTTCTGGCGCGTCTCTGCCCAACTGTCGGTGGGGGACAGGATCTCTACTACGAGATCCGGTGCAACGTCGATAAAACCTGACGGCGGGCCATCCGGTAGTTTAGCACGGGACCAGAAGGCTAGATCTGCGCCGCGTATCCGATCCGGGTCGTGCCGGATATAGATACCGATTTCTCCTACCAAGCACCAGCCAGCTTCTGTGTCTTCTACAAAGGTACCCAAGCGGCGACCGAGCCTTGATTCGAGGAACCCGTGTATTCCACCGGCTGGGCTCAATCTTACGATCACTCCGTCAATGAGTTCGCAGGGGCCGATGTCACCCATTGCCAGCAGTTCGGCGCCGGTGACAGTTCCAGTCGTTGTTTGCATTGGTAGCGCAGTCATCGGTCTGGTCCTTGTATCCCTTCCGACACGTGTATCTTGACCCGTTTGACACAATTGCCGGAAAGAGAACCGTCGGTCTTCGACATGCAGTATAGCATACCTGCTATTGATGGAGAGAAGCGTCGGCACACGGCTTGAGGGCCGTTCTTCTTGCACTTGGTGGCGGGGGAGACGTCGTTGTCCTGACACCCTATAACGGTAAGGATGCGCTATCATTCAGGCCGAGGCGCGGGGTGGCTGGCGTGAAGCAGTAGGCGGGCAGGTGAGAGGTCAGAAGGCGAAGAGTTCGGAAACGGGAAGCGTGAAACCGGTCAGCGGCCCGGTGCCGACCAGCGTGTCGCCAGTGCGCAGAGCGGTGCGTTGGGAAGGCGAACGGTACACGAAGACGGTTTCCTCGTCAGGGTCGACGATCCAGAGTGAGTCAACTCCGATCGAGAAGTAGTCATCGATCTTCTGACGCATGTCGGCCCAGCGGTCGGTGGGGGACAAAATCTCCACAACCAGATCGGGCGCGACTTCGCTGAAACCGGTTGATGGACCATCAGGAAGTCTCTCTTGAGACCAGAAGGCGAGATCAGCTCCGCGTATCCGGTCTGGGTTGTGTCGGATATATATGCCAACCTCGCCACCCAATATCCAACCGGTTTGCGCGTCCTGAATGAATCTATATAGGAAGAACGTGAGTCTGGATTCAAGGTAGCCATGTACCTCACCCGCTGGACTCATTCTAACGATTTCTCCATCAATGAGTTCACAAGGTCCGATGTCACCCATTGCCTGAAGTTCGGCGGCGGTTACGAGTCTAGTTGTAGTTTCTGTTGGTTGCGCTGGCATCAGTCTGGTCCGTGTTTCCCACTGCGCGCGTGTTTACCAGCTTGGGCGCCATATCCATCGGAAATGAACCGACAGTCTTCGGCATGCAGTATAGCATACCTCGCGACAGGCGCGACACAGCTGACTTGAAACGGTTGCATCCCAGATTTGGGATGGGAACAGTCTGGCGGGGAATCCATGCCAGCGGCGGCGGGAATCGTTTACCGGCAGGTGGAGAGGTGCGGGGCAGGCGCCGGGCGTGGCCGTACGGTGGCGTTCGTCAGT
>JAPPKT010000145.1 GCA_028819675.1 Caldilineaceae bacterium
GGGGCCCCCCCCCCGCAACGCCCCCTCTCCTGTCCGCGCCGTAGCGAGTGTGTGGGTAATACGAAGTTGACGTCTCGCGGCGGCCGGGCCTCCCCCGCGTCTTGGCCGATTCCAAGTATGTGCCAGCGCAGGCAAGACAGGCGAGGCAACGCCCATATCTACCCAATGTCCACCGCTATGACCATCGCGAGCCCGCAATAGAAATACTGACGGTACCTTCCCCCCAGACAGATCGCACACAGTGCACACACTGAACATGGCTCTGTAGTTACGACAGATCTACGAGCTTCCAATTGAAAGGCTATGAAATCTCTGTAACGTTCATCTTGTCGCCAGCAATGCCGCGGCCGCACCGAGTACGCCCGCTCTGCCTCGCTTGTTGAGCACAGGAAACCGGATCCGCGCGATTCCACCGTTTCGCATCAGATATATCTTGCCCCTGCGCTCGTAGTGATGGGCATCGGCATCCTCGGATAGCTGGGGCCAGATCGAAAAATAAGCGATCTGCCCCGCCTCATCATAACTCACGGTTCCTGAGGGCAGCGGTTCATCGGCCCTGAAGGGTACTTCTTCCCCAGTTGCGCGAAGCCAGCGGCCAAGACCCAGCCTCTTGTGGTCTTGAATGCTCACGCCAATCAGCCGGTAAGCGCTGATGTGCGCCACGAGTTCAGCGCTCGTCCAGTTATCAGTTTCCGGAGCTCTTCTCGCAATCCGCAGGTCTATCATGTCCTTGCGACGAACCCAGACGGTCCGGAAGGGAAGCTCAAATGCGCGGACGCTCGTTCGATTCTCTGTAGTCATTCTCTAAACAAGTAGGCAAGGTCGCTTAGACTATGAAACAGTAAACCAGCTAGGCCAGCGATCATGATGGCAGGACCCCAACCAATTTCAGGGGTACTTCCGTATAGGTCGGCCAGTGTGGGAAGGACTCGGCGAAACTGGGCCACGGGAAAATAGACCGCGGCCCCGGCCAGAACAACTAGGACCAGGCCGCGTACAATGGCAATCGCCCCGGCGGCCCGCCACAGACCACCTCGGCGGCCGGCGACTCCAGCAGATTCACCCAGTGCCCCGATCAGCGTTCGAGGCGACTGAAGAAGCGCGGCCAAGGGACTGACCGCGACCAGTGCCAGGCAAAACAGCATTGCAGCCACCTGCAAACGAAATTCAGGCGCGGTTAACTGTTGTGGAGTCCACGCGGGGGGCAACATGTTGAGGGCAGCTACAATTGCGACCAGCAGGTACGCGATGCGAACGGGCCAGGAGTACAGTGGCCTATCGCCCCACAACTCTGTGCCAGGGCTCTCCCCGCCCGCACTGGCCGCAGCAATCGAACTCCGCCGAAAAGCGTTCAGACTTAGGCTGATACTCACCGCCACCAACGGCAGGTAGAATCCTTCGCGCCAGAGTCGGATCTCGCCCTGTTGCACCGGGTAAAGGAACTTCACAAGTTCACCCAAATCCAGTCCCAGGACCGCCAGTCCTGCCGCCTTGTGATCGATCCACGGTCGGAAGTAGCCGGTCAACGTACACAGCGACCCGGCGGGCAAAAGCCATCTGTGCCAGGTCTTTGAGGACTGGTTTACAAAGCGTCGAAAGGGTTGCATCCGCGGATTGAGGCCGTCTTTGCCCACCTCACTTCTGTTTCTTCCCGGCCCGTCTGAGCCTCTGACGTTGACGTTCTTCGCCCTCCTCAAATCGCCGGCGTTCCGCTTCGTTCGTCAGTTCAAGCCGCGGCACCTCTGTCGGCAGGCCTCTTTCGTCCAGGGCAACGAAAATGTAGTAGGCGCTGTTCGTATGTGAAATCTCGCCGGTCAGCAGGTCCTCCGCCTGGACGATAACCTCGACCTCCATGGAACTGCGGCCGACGTACGTAATCCTCCCTCGCAACCTCAGCAGTTGGCCTACCTGCACCGGCTCATGAAAAGCCATGCTGTCAACCGCGACCGTCACCGCAACGCGCCTGGCGTGACGCGCGGCCGTGATTCCCCCGCATTCATCGCACAACTTCAAGAGCACGCCGCCATGCACGTTGCCCAGCACATTAGCGTGCTCAGGATTCATTATCTGGCTGATTCGTGTCGTCGAGTCGGCGACTGTCTTGCTCTTGGCATCCATGCGTGGGTCCTGGCAGCTGAGTGCAGTGAATTGTACCATAGTCTCAGGCCAGCGCCCGTTCATAGGCTTCGAGAAGCTGGTCCAGACTCCGGCTCCAGGTAAAAGAACGGGCATGGACCTCTCCGGCGGCTGCCAATCCGGCGCGTAATTCGGGTTGCGTAGCCAGGCGTACAATACCCTCCGCGATGCTTTCGACAGACTCGGCGTCAACGTAAATAGCCCCCTCTCCGCCGGCCTCAGGCAAACAGGAGTTGTCTGAAGTAAGCACTGGTGTCCCGCAAGCCAGCGCCTCGATGATCGGCAGCCCAAACCCTTCGTATAGTGAAGGGTAGGCAAAGAACTCTGCTCCCGAATAGAGGGCCGGCAAGTCGGCGTCGTCTACGAATCCGGGAAAGTGTACATCTTCTTCTATGCCCAACTCCCGCACAGTGGCGAAGATCTCGTCAAAGAGCCAGCCTTTTTTTCCGCCGATGACTAACCTGTGAGGCAGATCCGAATCACGGCGGGCAGCGTGATATGCGCGGATCAACCTGGGATAGTTTTTCCGCGGCTCAAGAGTGCTCAGGGCAAAAATGTACGGCCTGTCCCCTATGGCGTACTTCTGGCGTACGGCATCTAACGCCTCCTCACCCGACACCCTATGAAACGCGCATAAGTCGACCGCGCCTTGAACAACGCTGATCCTGCCTTCGAGTTGCGGCCAGGTCGACTCCAGGTCCAGCGCTGTGTTTTGACTATCGGCAATGAGGTGGTCGGCACGGCTGATACTGCGAGGAACCACGACGTTCAGATAGTGATGCAGCGACGGCATGGCCGCCTGCGGATAGCGCATGAACGCCAGATCGTGTACAGTCAAAAGCTTCCTGTTGGCGCTCACCGGCGCCATTACAAAGTCAGTAGCATGAAAGAGATCTACATCACCACCGGTCAGCCACTCCAAGCGCGGTGCCGGAATATTCAGGCGGTGCCATATCCGCGTCAGGTTGCGCTCCGAAAATCTGGGAAAAGTGTGTAGTGGGAGAGGGGCGGCAGCGCGCTGTTCGGGGCTCACCTTCCCGGCAACAAATAGCCGGATGTCATAGCCAAGATTCTTCTGCACCAGTTCACTGATCTGCCCCCGAATGATACGGCCGATGCCCGCCGTCTGGCGCACGGCCGGCGTGTAGTCGATGACAAGCTTCACAGCTCTTTAAAGGTCCACAGACGGTTGGCAGCGAAGTTCCAGAAGAGTACAACCCCAATCGAGAAAAGCTTTGCAAAGATATAGCTTGCCCGAAATCCCAATTCCGGGCTGGAAAGTATGTCGATCCAGAAGTTACGCAGGGACTGATCTACGTATTCAAAAATGACTAGGTTAATCCCCAGTCCGACGACGCTGACGAGGGCAAACTTCAGTATCTGACGCCGCTTACTTTGTATCCGACTCTCGGGGAAAGTCCACCACCGATTCAGCAGAAAGTTCTGGAGCACGGCCGCGCTGAAACCGAAACCGCTGGCCACTACTGGCACGACGCCTGCAACTTCGACCAGGATGATCAGAATCGAAAAATCGGTCAGCGCGCCAAGCGCGCCGACAACAGCGAATTTAACAAACCTGAGCGTCTCTTTCCTTCTGCTGATACCCATCGTCAGGGGTCCAACCCGGCTCAATTTGGAGCTCCAATTCATTGTCGTGCCGTGGCAGATGGTTCTCGCCTCTGTCGGTTCTCCAGGTTCCAACGAGAATCCATCGGCGTTCTGCGCCCCGCCCACCGCAACCTGGGCGCTCGTTGACTCAGGCGGCAGCGCCCTCAGCCGCCTCGCTGCGCATGAGCGCCACTGCGGCGCCAAGCCAGAGCGCGACATGCAAATAAATGCCCTGAACGTAGAGATTGTCGAACACGTGATGGACCGAAAGATGGACGATCACGCCCAGGACACCCGACAGAACTGCCGCTGTCCACGGAAACGAAGGCATCGGCGCGACGCCAAGCGACTGTGAACTATACTGGCCGTCAACCTGCTTCCGACCTCTCTGCAACACGCGCCTGCGCACACAGATGAGCCATACTACAACGCCCGTCCACATCGCAAGATAGGCAATAATCCCAATCAGACCGTTCTCTGCCAACACGTTCAAGTATGTATTATGCGCATGCCCCAACGGGTCTTCCCACCGCTCTAACCGTACCTGCGGGTATACTGCGGCATAGTTTCCCGGCCCCACGCCGAGCCAGGGCGACGTCTCCCACATCCGCAGAGCAGCGATCCAGTGGGCCATACGTTCGATGACCGAAAAATTGCTGTCGGTCACCTGTTGCTGAACAACCTCCCACATCCCCGACCCTAGATAGGTCGGTAGATCGGCAAGTCGGTCGGTCAAGGAGCCGGGAAGGTACCGATACGTTAGCGGCCCAAGAAGCATCACCGCGCCCGCCCCTGCCAGCGTCGCGCCTTTGACTAACGGCCCGCCCTGCAAGAAGAGGACGACGCTAACCCCGGCCGCGGCCCCGAGCCACCCGCCTCGACTCCAACTCGCCAAGAGTCCGGCGCCGATCACCGCTGCTGCCCCGCCATAGAGAATAGTGCCGGTTAGAACCTGTCGCAGCCCCGTACTCACACGCCTTGTGATCGAGCTAAGACTCATCAAAAAAAGGGAAGCCGCCACAGGCAATGTCAACCCCAGATATCCGGCAAACGGATTGGGCTGGCCGAAAGTTCCTGCCGCTCGCATAAAACGGTCCAGCAAGATAAAGTTCGGCGGGCCGATGCGAAAAACAAACTGGTAGATGCCTAGCATCGCCTGCAGCACACCGCCGGCCAGAAGACCCCATACCAGCCAGCGCACCTGCCGCGTCGTCAGAGCCTCCTGAATCAAGAGAACTGCCACCAGCATCTGCAGCCACTTGATCACGCCCTCAACTGCCTCCTGCAGATCAATTGCTTTGGGAACGGAGAGCAGGAGCGCCAGCAGATAGACGACAAATAGAGACGGTAGTAGGCCCGTGTTGAGCCGAAGTCGGCCCTTTCGCGCACCTTCCACAAACCACAGCAGCACAGCAGCCCCCAGCATGACGTCCGACAGGCTGACAGGTCCCCGTTTGACGGCGCTGGCAAAGGGAAGTGCAACCGCAAGCCCCGGCCAGGCCAGATGCGGGAAGCGCAACAACAACAAGCCCCCGCCGCCGGCCGCAACCGCCGCCGCCGCCCAGAACAGCGGCAGATTGGATAGCAGCCAGGCCAGGCCTGCAAGTCCAATGACACCGGCAGCAGTGGCAGCCGGTCGGCCCGTTGCGTGCGGCAGGCCGTCAGGACGGCCAAAAAAGCCTCCGCTCAGAGACAGCCGCGCTGCCCCGCCCCACCCCATTCCCCCGATCCCCTTTCTTGGCTACTGCAAAAGACTCTCCGCTGAAAGTCAACGAAAAACTCCGACGATTCCACCTGTCCAATCAATGAAAATTCCCGGACATATTGTGTCCGGGAACCGAGGCGGAGAGGGAGGGATTTGAACCCTCGAGGGCGTAAACCCTACGCGTTTTCGAGACGCGCGCACTCGGCCAGACTATGCGACCTCTCCCAATAGTGCTCGTGCCGGGCAAGCCCGACCCGAGAGATCCTAGCACATTCGGTAACCTCTGTACAATTCTTGGCCCGATCGTCAGCCTGAAGTCTCTGCTCGGGAACCCCGATCCGCACCCCGGTTGGGCAACTTGCCCGCGCCTGCTCTCAAAGCAGTGCATCTGCCAGTTGAGTGAAGTCTTCCACTGTCAAGGCGGGCTGAAAAGGCGAGTCTTCGACCGGCATCTTGTAGCGGTCCACATAGACCGCTTGATACCCGCAAGCCCGCGCGCCGACGCAGTCAAAGGCATTCGCCGAGACCATCAGACACTGGTGGACCTCCAGGTCGAGAAGGTGGGCAGCCCGCCGGTATACGCCGGGATGGGGCTTGAACGCGCCGTTACCCGTTGCAGAAATAACATCGTCAAAGGGAAACTCTACCTGATTCTCAACCAGATGATCCAGATAGTGGGGATCCCCGTTGGAGAGAACGACCAGCCGGTATCTCCTGTGAAGCTGCTCCAGCGCCGGAACTACCTCGGGAAAGGGCAGGAGTCCCTGCCACGCCGCCATCAACTCCTGAATGCGTCCCTCCGTTGGCTCCATCTCGTTCAACCGCAACACGTAATGCAGCGCCCGCCGTACAGTTTCAAGATATCCTGCGTGGCCCACCATCATTATCGTATCCTGGTACTGCTCCAGCCGCTGCCGCGTCCGCCACTGATCCCAGAACGCCTCCGGCGACTTGGTAGGCGCCTCCCTCTCAAGGAGTTCAGTGATGGCAGGCGTCAGGCTTCCACCCAGATCCAGGATCGTGCCGAACAGATCGAACGTCAGCGCGGTGGCGGTCGGGCCCATGGATTCTCCAAACCGGTCTCAAGAGGCTATTTTCTCTGCAACCGGGGGCAGCAGTGCGCCGTCTTCAGTGAACCGAATGCTCTGCGCTATGCCGGCCTGGGTCAGGGACGGAATGTCAACGGCCTCTTCCAACAAGGCCGGCGAAAGCCACAGTGTTTCCAGTTCTAGCGTGTTCTGAATCCATGCCACGCGCGCCGACTCGACATCCTTGCCCATCAACCCGGTTTCGATGACCTCCCTGTCCGACGGCAGAACGGCAGGCTGCTTTGCAGCCGCAAAGCTGCCGGCAGTTAAACAATTCGTATAGGTAGCATGCCAGTCGATCTTGGCGCGCAACCTTTCCGGGATGAGGTCGGCCAGACCAACCCCTGATGCATTGCCGTGACTGCCAGACGTCAGATCCAGGACCGCCAGAACGCGAAAGTCCGGCTCCCTCAGACCCCCGTTTCTTCGCCACATCCCGATGACATTGGTATCCATGCCAGTCCCGCTAATGTTCTTGCCCATCTCCTGGACGATCAAGAGATCAAGGTCGGCAAACGGTATGGACGGCTGCAGCGCCTTCGCCTTTCGCAGAAGTGCCGGCTCCTCGTCGAAAATCCTTTCACCTGCCAGGACAGCAATCTCAGCAGTGTCGTGCCGGCCGTTCTCGACGATGGCGACGCCGGCAACGACCGGCATCTTGTCCAGGATGACCTGCGCAGCCCTCGGGATAGCCACCGCGGCGTCATGGGCATGCAGCGTCGCCGCCCCCTTCTTCTTCCCCAATCCAATCGTCATAATTTTGCACAAACCGCTTTCGTGATCGGCGCGAAATGCAGTGTGTGCCTTAACTCGGTTCACGGGAATCACCGCATCCGCCCCGGCCGCGTGACGGTCCCAATAAATCGGCATGCCATCCGCTTCGCCAATCTGCTCTACCTCTAGGCTGCTGTGAATGGGAACGCCCAGATCAGCCATTCCATATCCAACCAGGACGGCATGCTGGCCCTCAGCCGTACCCCCGCCGTGGCTCCCCATCGCCGGCACCAGAAACGGCTCCGCACCCAAGGCCTGCAACGATTCCACAACTGCCTGCACCACCTCCCGGTAGCGCGAGATACCCCGGCTCCCAACGGCCACGGCCACCCGCATTCCTGGCCGCACCCGTTCAGACAGAGCAACCGCGTTCAGACCGTTCCAAACGGCTGCAGACACATTCCCCACCTGCTGTTCCGAGACCGATTGCCGTACCGGCGCGAGTTGAATCATTGAAGCCTCCCTGGAGCCCTTCTGCCTACGTTCCCACCTGTCCCTTCAACCAGGCCTCGATAAACTGGTCCAGATCACCGTCCAGGACCGTCTGCGGCGAGGCCGTCTCCACGTTCGTGCGCAGGTCCTTCACCATCTGATACGGGTGCAGGACATAGGAGCGGATCTGACTCCCAAAGTCGGCCTGAACATTTTCTCCCTTTAGGCGGGCCTTTTCAGCGGCGATCTTCTCTTGCTCGATGGCGTATAGTTTTCCCCGCAGAATCCTAAGTGCAATTTCCCGGTTCTGTGTCTGGCTGCGCTCATTCTGGCAAGATACGACGATGCCGGTCGGAATATGATGCAGGCGAACAGCCGTCGCGTTCTTCTGCACACTCTGGCCCCCTGCCCCGCTCGAAAGAAAGACGTCCATCCGAATATCATTCTGCGCAATCTCTATCTCAATGTCTTCGTCAATGATTGGCATCACCTCAAGCTTGGCGAAGGAGGTATGGCGCCGGTTGCCCGCGTCAAAAGGGCTGAGCCGCACGAGTCGGTGTGTGCCCCGCTCCGCTTGCAGGTAACCGTAGGCATAGGACCCATCGACAGTGATCGTGACGCTCTTTATGCCGGCCTCTTCACCTTGAGTCATGTCGGTGATCTCGGTCGCATAACCCTTTTTCTCAGCCCAGCGCAAGTACATGCGCTGCAGCATTTCCGCCCAGTCCTGCGCCTCAGTTCCGCCGGCCCCAGCATGAATGCTGATAATTGCTCCGCCTGAGTCATATTTCCCATTGAGAGCCAGCGTGAACTCCCGTCTTTCCAGCTCCTCGTCCAGAGAACTGGCCTCGCCGTCCAACTCCGCCAGCATCTCCGCGTCGTCTTCAGCGATCTCTGCCAGGTCAAGCGCGTCCTGCGTCCGCTGCTTAAGCTTATCCCAAACGCCGATCTGCTCCTGCAAAGCGTTTAACGCCTGCATCTTCTGTTGTGCAGCCCTCTGGTCCTCCCAAAAATCGGGCGCTATTGTCTCCTCTTCCAATGCCTTTGCCTGTGCGACTTTGTCTGGCAGGTCAAAGCCGCCCCCGTATCGTGTCGACCCGCTCCGCGAGTAAGTGAAGTCGGTCCGTCAATTCGCCCATGTTTCCCTATCTCCTTTGATATAGTTGGATGGCATCCTCAAGCCGCCGCCGGCCCCAGGATTTAGGACCCTCCTGGTCGGCCACCAATGAAGCACCCTTTGCCACTATTCTCCCAATAGGCCTTCCACAAATGTAACCGGTTCAAACTCTGCCATGTCTTCCAGCTTTTCCCCTGTGCCTACAAACCGCACTGGAATCCCCAACTGCTTCTTGATATTGAGAACCGCGCCGCCCTTTGCAGTGCTGTCCAATTTGGTTAATATGATTCCAGTTACTCCAGATGCCTCCTTGAAACCCTTGGCCTGCAGAATCGCGTTTTGGCCCGTGGAGGCGTCCAAAACCAGCAAGGTCTCGTGCGGCGCCCGGTGAACCTGTTTTGCAGCCACACGGCTCATCTTCTCCAGCTCTTGCATTAGATTGAACTTATTCTGCAACCTGCCTGCCGTGTCCGTGATGAGCAGGTCCGCGTCACGGCTCTCCTGGCTAGCCCGAATTGCGTCGAATAGGACTGCCGCCGGATCCGATCCCGGAGCCTGCGCAATTACCTCAACGCCCGCCCGCTCCCCCCAAATCTGGAGCTGGTCGATAGCCGCCGCACGAAAAGTGTCACCCGCGGCAAGTACCACCTTCTTGCCGCGCTCCTTGTACCGCAGGGCTAACTTGCCAATCGTCGTGGTTTTGCCCGACCCGTTCACCCCAACGACCAGCACCACAGTCAGAATGCGCGGCGCCTCTATCTGCAACGGCTCGTCAGCCTGCAACAGCTTGACCATCTCCTGCTTCAGAATTAGGTAAGCATCCTCGCTGCGCCTAACGCCCTCCTGCTGGACCCGGTCGCGCGTGGATTCGACGAGTTCCAGCGTTGTGTCCATGCCAACGTCGGCTACGATCAGCGCCTCCTCCAGCTCCTCCCACAGTTCATCGCTGATCTCGTTCTCCTGAAAGATCGACCCAATCTGACTGAAAATGCCCGATCTGGTCTTTTGCAGGCTCTCTTCAATTCGAACGTCGTCGGCCGTCTTCTCTTCCTGGCGGCCGAACAAGCGCCTGAGCACGTTTGAGTCTCCTGGGAATCGCCTTGAGGGCTGGTCACGTGGCAATTATAGCACGGGCAGGAACGATAGAAAGAACATCTACTCCCCGTCGCGTCCACGTCTGACCATAACCACAAAGTTGAGGCAGCCTGACCGGAGTACGAACAAGGTCCGTTAGCAGGATCAGCACGCCTGCCTGTATACTGATCTCTATCAAAGGATAATAGTCTCTCGAGCCGCCTCGGAGACGCTAATACTGCCCGGTTCCCAGTCCCCCCTGAGGCGAAAATGATAGTAACCAGGGATGAGTTGGAGCAGAGGGAAGTTAGGGAGTTGGCTGCCTATGCCATGCCCAGCTGCCACAGCCGCGGGCGGGTCCATCCGGACGGCGAGCACGCCTATCGCACCGCCTACCAGCGCGACCGTGATCGCATCATCCATACCACCGCCTTTCGCCGCCTGCAATATAAAACGCAGGTTTTTGTTTACAACGAGGGCGATCACTACCGCAACCGCCTGACCCACACAATCGAAGTGGCCCAAATTGGCCGCACCCTGGCCCGAGCCCTGTCCTGCAACGAAGATCTCACCGAGGCCATCTGCCTCGCACATGACCTGGGACACCCGCCTTTCGGCCATACCGGCGAAACAACATTGAATGACCTGATGCAAGGACACGGCGGCTACGATCACCAGAAGCAGACCTATCGCATAGTCACTCAGTTGGAACGGCGGTACCCCGATCATCCCGGCCTCAACTTGACCTACGAGGTACGTGAAGGGGTGGTCAAACACGACACCGACTATGACATCGTCGACGCCAGAAACTACAACCCCGGCGAAATGGGTACCTTGGAATGTCAGATAAGTAACCTTGCAGACGAGATCGCCTACAACACCAGTGATTCCGACGACGGCTTGCGAGCTGGCATTCTGCACCCCAGTGCATTCCTGGAACTGGCAATCAGCAGGCGAGTCCTGGAATCACTCGGCGAATCCGCAGCCTCCATTGACCTCACTCAACCGCTGGACCGTTACCGCTTCATCCGGCGTCTGGTAGGGATCGAGGTCAGCGACGCCATCCAGGCTACGGCGGCAAACCTGCGCGCCGCCGCCGTGCAGAGTCTCGTCGATCTGCGTGCACAGGGAACAAATGTGGCAGCCTATTCGGATGAAGTCGGTGAGGAAAATAAAGAGCTGAAGCGATTTCTCTTCGATCGATTCTACCGGCACTACCGCGTAGCCCGTATGGCGGCCAAGGCTGATAGGACGATCCGCGCTCTCTTTCTGGCATTTGTCAAGGAGCCGGCGCAACTGCCCCCTGAAACCCAGGCAAATCTTGCTGACTCAGGCAGAGACCTCCATCGCGTCGTCTGCGATTACATCGCGGGCATGACCGACCGCTACGCCATCGCCGAACACCGCCGCCTGTTTGACCCGGAAGAAGGGGTCTGACCTGCAACCCTCTCGGCGCCTTCAGTTCCAATCAGGATTGAACGTAAACGGCTAGGCTTACACTGACCGAACGGAACGGCATCGGCGCCTGCTCGCCTTCCAGAAATGAAGCGTTCTTAACTGTGCATTCCAATATAATGCCGTCCGACTGCAGCGTGCACGTCAGGCCGGGAAAGACCTCCAAGGGTAGGGAAGACTCCGAGCCATTGCCCTCCGTGTAGCTAACCAGGCCCGATTCGTCAAATCCAGGCGAGACAAGCGGTTGGCTTACGCTGCGCACCGCTGACCGGTCATAGAGCCAGATGTCAAGCAGCCGGACCTGGTCCGTATTTGCGGCAGCGCGGTCCACAGACTCGTTGATTCCCACGCCACAAGCGCCTAGCAATTCACCGTCCGCCCCGTTGATTGTAAAGCTCTCGTCATAGGTCTGAATGCCGAAGGCGTAATTCGCCTCGAACTGTCCCACAAGCTGTCTTGTAGTACGGCCAATCGGCGCCGCTTCCGGCTGAGTTAGCCTTGTCTCGACCGATTCACTCTCCGGTCCCTGCATCAATGATGCCTCCGGCCCCCTTCCCTCCCGCTCATACGGTCCGTCGGGGCCTGCAGCAGGCTCAGAAAGCTCATGCCTTTCTCTACTGGAAACGGACTCCTCTTCCACTTCATCCGGGACCTCGGCCGGTGGTGCCCCGGAGGGCATCGCTTGCCAATCCTCTTCCCGGCGGTCCTGGTCCTCGCTGTCTTGGCTCCCTCTGTGCCCTTCGATCTCAGGCTCAGTCGGCATCGCCCCGGCTGGGAGCCCGCCTCCAAGTTCTTGAATATCCTTGTCTGTGCTCGATTCCACCGGGGACAGGTCCCGGTCGATCCCTTCAGCGAACCGCTCGTAATCCGCTTCGTCGTCGCTTTCTTGCATGCCCCGCGTCGCAGTTTCAGGGCCATCAAGAGACAACGGACCGTCAGGGCCGCGTTCACCCTCGACCGCCTGCTCTGGCGGCGCTACATAAGCTCCCGCCAAGTGGCCGGTCGTACCCTCGGGTGATGGATCTTCATCCAGTTGGGTCGGTGCTAACTCTACTTGACTGCGCTCGATTCCTCGTCGCGAGTACTCGCTGTCCGCAGTCGGGGAATGCCGGGTCCGTTCATCTGGGCGCGGCGCGGCGATGGACTGTTCTCTGAAGACAGGCTCCTCGGATGTTGTCTGTCTTTCGGTTTCGCTCTCTCTGCGCAGCCAACCAAGACCGGGTTGGCGTTGCCTCGCAGGTCTACCCGCAAGAGTAGGAGGTTTGGCGCGCCCCTCTCGTGGGGCAGTCGCTTGATTGGAGCGGTTTCTGTTGAATGGAAGTGGAAATGGTTGTTCAGGAGGATCCTTGCCTTGTGATTGGCGCAACAGCTGGTAGCCAATCACCACGCCTCCTACCAGCAGGAGCGCCGCCGCTACGTACAGCAATCCCTGACTTACCCAGTTCAAAACGGCCGAATAGTTCGAATCGGACCGTTCGCTGCCAACCGCAGGCCCTTCAACGGTTTGGGCTGGTGCCGATACCGCCGGCGCCGCCCCCGGCGCCTCGATCCACTGCACAGGCCACACCCACCAACCGACAAAAAGGCCAAGTGTCAGCCCGACCAACCCGGCCATTAGAATGTGAATGAGTGACCTGTGACGGTCGATCATCTTCCTGCCCGTAGCTTTCGCCGCGGCTAACGGTTCGTCAGAGAAGCTCGTTCCGTTCAGCGGCCTGCAACTCGGCGACGACCTGCTTCACTTGCTGTATGCTTTCCTTCTTTCCGATCAACAGTGCGTCCCCCGCGTCAATCACGATCAAGTCGTCGACGTCGATCAGTGCCACCAACCGCTTGTCGGCTGCGATAATGTTGCCCCTGCTGTTCATGGGCAGAATCTCCCCTTCTACAGGGTAATTCCCCGCCGCATCCTGGGCAACAACTGATTCAAGCGCATCCCAGCTCCCCAAGTCGTTCCAGCCAACCTGCATCGGCACTACCGCCACCCTCTTCGCGCCCTCCATTAACCCATAGTCAATCGATGTCTCGGGCATGGTAGGCCAGACCTCAGCCAGCACGCTTTCCTCTTCTCCGGTGCCAAGCGCATCCGCGATGCGATTCATCCCATCAAACAGTTCCGGCATCTGCCTCTCATATTCGGCCAACAACCTCTCCACTCGACTCACGAAGATACCGCCGTTCCAATAGTACCCTCCATCCGCCAGGAACTGCTCTGCTGTATCCTGGTCGGGCTTTTCCAGGAAGCGGCTTACTGAGAAAGTTGGCAGGTCACCTGTCAGCGGCAAAGGCCTGTCTTCCCGCTGGATGTAGCCATAGCCCGTGTGGGCTTTCGTCGGCTCGATGCCTAACACAACCAGAAAGCCCTCGCGGGCGCATCGCTCCGCCTGCCGTAACGCCCTCTGGAACCCGGCACTGTCCTGAATCAGATGGTCGGCGGGAAGTACTGCAACCACCTCCTCCGGATCGCGGCGCCGCAGATGGGCACAGGCGAGAGCAATCGCCGGCGCCGTATTGCGTCCATTAGGCTCTACCAGGACATTGGCTTCCGGTAGGCCGTCAACCTGCATCGAACACAGGCCCGCATAGCGTCTGCCCGTAATGACATAAGTGTCCTTAGGGCTGACCAAGCCCTTGAGCCTGGCGACCGTTGCCTGAATCATGGTGCGCCCGCTGCCGGTGATGTCGGTAAACTGCTTGGGCGTGCTCTCCCGGCTGCGGGGCCACAAGCGTGTGCCAACGCCGCCGGCCAGAATCACTGCATACATGTCATTACAGAATTAGTTGGCGCGCACATACTGCATCAGCCCAACCTGGCGTACAAGACCCTTGAGCTCCATCATGGCCAGCAGACTACTGACCTCAGACGTTTCCAAGGGGGCGGCCCGCACGATTTCGTTCATGTGCTGCGGCTCGGTTGAAATATGTCTCAAAATCAACTCTTCTTCCGGCGACGCCGGTACCGTAACGCGTGCCTCCTGATGCGCGACCGCATCCGCCAGTTGCAGATTCTCCAGAAAATCGCTGACCGAAGTTATGGGAAACGCGCCGTCCTGAATCAGCCGGTTGCAACCGTCGCTGCCCGGGCTGAGTATCGATCCGGGAACGGCAAAGACATCCCGAGCCTGTTCAGCCGCAAAACTGGCTGTTATCAGTGCACCGCTGCGCTTTCCGGCTTCTACAACGATAACGGCCAGACTCAAACCACTGATGATCCGGTTGCGGGGTGGAAAATTGCTGGCTTCAGGCTTCGTACCCAGCGGGTACTCGCTCACCAACGCGCCCTGTTCAATAATTTGCACTGCAAGTCTTCGGTTTCGCGCCGGGTAAATCTGGTCGACACCGCTCCCCAAAACCGCAATAGTGCGGCCGCCGGCCTCTACTGCGGCCTGATGGGCGATTGTGTCGACACCCAGTGCCAGGCCGCTTACCACGGTAACGCCGTGCCTGGCCAGCTCACTGCCAAGTTCTCGTGCCACCTCCCGCCCATACGGGGAAACCTGCCGCGTGCCGACGATCGCCACGGCCAGTTCGTCCTGCTCGTCGAGCCGGCCGCGCACGTACAAGACAGGTGGCGGATGCGATATCTTGCGCAGGTTGGTCGGATAGCCGCCACTGTCCCAACAATGTACATCGTATCCGCGTCCGATTACTTTGCCCAACTCTGCTTCGGGGTCCAGCTGCTGCCGGGCGGTCAACAGGTTCTCGATGCTGCGCCGGTTGAGCCCTGCCGCTTGCAGCGTCTGAATCGGCGCCTTCCAGGCCACCGCGATATCTCCGCAACTTTCCAAAAGGGCCGTCAACCGCGCCGGTCCGATTCCCGGCACCCGGTTAAAGGCGATCCAAAAAGCACGCTCGTCCATTTTCACAGAAAATTGTCCAAATGCCAGCGGCAGCAAGCCGGCAACTACGCTTCACCATCCTCAAGCATCCCTGGCTGCAAGCGAACCGTCAATGTCCCGGCCCCAACATCCACGCCGCGTACCACCTCCGCCAGCGCGGGGATCAATAGGTCGCGGTCGCGGTTGACCCCCGGTTCCGGACGGATAATGTAGACTTCGTTGGCGCCGGTGAAGAGAACGTCCACCACCTCGCCCAGCTGGCTCTTGGCTTCTGTTTGCACTCTCAAGCCCACTATGTCGTGGACCCAGTGGGAATCCGCATCCAACTCCATTGCCGCCGCTTCCGGAATGTACAGCCACTCATTTAGGAGTCCCTCGGCCGCAAATCTATCGGTGACCTCACCAAACTGGACCAGGATTATCCCTTTGTGCGGCCGCGATGACGCGATCTCCGCCAGGAGCAACTCCTCGCCAATCAGGACCTGCTCGCCAGCAGCAAAGCGGGCGTCAAAGTCGGTATGAGACTCGACCTTTACCTCTCCCCGCAATCCATGCGCGCCCAGGATTCGACCGACCGCCAGGTGCCCGTCAGGTACCGTGATTGAGCGCTGGTGAAAGCGGTTCGAACGTGAGCGCCCGCTCTTCTTTGGCCGCCGCCGGTTTGGCTTTGATCGAGCCTTCATCCTGATGGTCCTTGTGCCAGCAGACCCCTGCTCAATGGAGGATGGCCAGCCTTCGAAAAAGATTTTTCTGGAGTCTCTGCGCAGCCTGTACTGTCAAGAGATTGCCCGCCCCCTGCAGGAAACGACCTTGGGTCCGCCTTCCTGTGGGCCAGAAGTACAAGGCGGACCATTTTGCGGTCGTGGAAACGGGCAGCTGCAGGGAGCCTGCCTGGAGAGGAATATATGACCCTTTGGGGCAGTTACATTATTTTCAGTATTACGTCGCGCGACTGGCGAATCGACGCTACTTTCAGGACTGACCGCATCGCGTTGGCCACTCTACCGTTCTTGCCGATCACTCGGCCGGCATCCTCCGGCGCAACCTGCAGACGCAGAACTACCCTTTCCCGGTAAACGCGTTCCGATACGTGCACATCATCCGGAGATTCCACGAGCGCTCTTGCCATGAATTCGACCAGTTCTTTCATCGGGTTCTCGCCCTATCAGGCAGCTTCAGGCTCTGCCTCATCAGCTTCTGAATCAACCGCCTTAAGTTTTCCGTCTTCATCGGTTATCCCGGTCTTTGTCAACAACCGGGCCACAGCTTCACTGGGCTGGGCCCCGACACTTAGCCAGTGACCGGCGCGTTCGCTCTTGATGTCGACTGTAGGCGGATCGGTCATCGGATCGTAGGTGCCGATGTTTTCAATGAAACGGCCGTCGCGCGGGCTGCGCTGGTCGGCCACGACAATGCGATAAAACGGCTTCTTTTTGGCGCCCATGCGGCGCAGACGAATGCGGACCACTGATTACGACTCCTTGGTTTATGTCTACAAATCCTATTTCAAAAGAATTTGCCGATTACTTGCCCCGTGTTCACTTATTCTGAAGTTTATCTGCCCAATTGGCCTTCACGAAAGGCGACCTTGCCGCAACGACGCCAGAATGCCGTCGGAGTTCGGCTCACGGCGCCTGCGCCTGCGCCGCCTTTTCTTCTTGCTGCCTTGATCCCCCAGCATGCCTGCCTGCTTCATCATCTTCTGCATATCTCGGAAACGTTTGATGAGCTGATTGACGTCCTCGACCTTTGTGCCGCTCCCATTTGCAATGCGTCGACGTCTGCTGGCGTTGAGCAAATTGGGCAGACGCCTCTCCTGCACCGTCATGCTGTTGATGATTGCTTCGATCTGCTTCAAGTCGGAATTGATATCCTGGGCGTCGATCTCTTTGGCCATCTGCCCCATGCCCGGAACCATCTTCAGAATATCCTGGATGGAGCCAAGTCGCTGCAGCTTCTGTAGCTGATCGCGGAAATCTTCAAAGTCGAACTGGCCGCCGGCCAGCCTCTCCTCCATCGCCAGGGCATCTTCTTCGCTGATACCGTCCGAGGCCCTTTCGATAAGCGTGAGCACGTCGCCCATACCCAGTATTCGTCCCGCCAACCGGTCCGAGTGGAACGGTTCAAGGCCGTCCATCTTCTCGCTCGTGCCAAGAAATTTGATCGGGACGCCCGTCACCTCGCGAATACTCAGCGCGGCGCCGCCCCTGGCATCACCATCAATCTTTGTCATCACAAGCCCGGTCACTGGCACGCGTTCATGGAAGCCTTCGGCTACCGTCACGGCCTCCTGTCCCGTCATCGCATCGACTACCAACAGTACATCCGCCGGACGCGCCACCAGGCGAATCTGCTCCAACTCCTGCATCATCGCCTCGTCAATCTGCAGTCGGCCCGCCGTGTCCAGGATCAGAACAGTGTAGGCCTTCTCTCTCGCCAGGCGCAGCGCGTTCTTGACGATACTGCTCGGCGCAACATCCGTTCCCTCGCTGTGGACCGGAATATCGATCTGGCGGCCAAGCGTCTCCAGCTGCGCGATCGCCGCCGGCCGGTAAATGTCTGCCGCGACCAGTAGAGGGCGCTGCCCTTGCTTGCGCAGACGCAGGGCCAGCTTGGCGGCCATCGTCGTCTTGCCCGCACCCTGCAGTCCCACCAGCATGAGCACGTTGGGCGGCGGCCCCGACAGGTTGAGCGGCGCCGGTTCACCCAGAAGCTTGACCAACTCTTCGTTGACGATCTTGACAACCTGCTGCGCCGGCGTAAGGCTTTCCATCACCTCCACACCGATCGCCCGCTCCTTGATCCGGCCGACAAACTCTCTGACCACCTTATAGTTGACATCGGCCTCAAGCAGAGCCAGCCTTACTTCACGCAGAGCCGCGTTGACATCGCGTTCAGAGAGCCTGCCGCGAGTGGCCAGATTATCAAAAACGTCTTGCAGCTTGTCGGACAAACTTTCGAACACGAACTCTTTCCCGCTTACTTCTCTGTCCCGGTACCCGGAGAAGACACAGAAACCGTATTATAGGCTAGAACGGGTGTGTTAGCCAAATTCCCGGCTGCACGAGTCATTCTCAGGCCCGTACCGCCATTCTCTCAAAGTCTATAATGACTTGAGCTTTTCTGCCAATGGAGATGCTGGCTAGGGAGTCAAGGAGGAGGGGGCATGAATGCGTCAGAACGCCAAAACTGTGGAGATTGCTGTGGCCTCACCTAGTTACCGGCATGCTGCTTACTACGGGACGGCGAAGTACGTGAGTAAACTTCATAGATGCGCTGGACCGCCGTTATGTTCGTCATCACGGCCAGCACCCACAAGACCGGCAGAACAAAGCCCAGGATCAGTCCGGCAATGAGCAGAACGAGACGTTCAGGCCTCTGGAGAATACCGACTTTACATTCAACGTCCAGCCCTTCAGCCCTTGCCCGCGTATAGCTTACTGCCCAGGAACCCACCAGAGTAAGGAAGATTAGAAGTAGGTGGGTCTGGGAGCTGCCCTCATTGGCGTAGTAAACAGCCAGCCCCAGAAACGTAATGCTTTCCGAATAGCGATCCAGTGTGCTGTCCAGAAAAGCGCCGAACTTGCTTTCCGATTGGCCGAGGCGGGCCAAAGCGCCGTCGACCATATCGAACATTGCCGCCACCCACAACACGCCGCCTCCTATACGCAGGCTTCCTGTCGCCAGAATCGCCGCCGCGCCAATTGTCAACGCAAAGCCGGCAAAGGAAACCATGTTCGGAGTCACACCGATACTATGCAGCCAGCGGACGATTGCTCCTACCGCGGACGAAAGCAATGGTCGAACGTACTTCGCCAACATCGATCGCTATCTTTCTGACTCACTAGGGAAAGCTGGTGAATTCCGGAAAGTCCGGGGCAGTATACAACCAACATTGCATGATGGCAATAGGCCTTCAAACAACTGCCGCCCGAATCTGCAAGGAACTTATGCACACCTTCCCGTTACCGACAGCAAGTCTCCTGAACCTCTTTGGAATCAGTCGTTTACCGGTTGGCCATGCATGGAAATCGGATTTGCATAGAACTGCCCGCCCCGCAGTGAACCGAGTGTGAATCCCCACCCGTCTCGCTGCCGAGTCGCCCGTTGTGAACCCGGATCAAGTATGTACGCGGTAGCAGGGGTCGTGATCGAAACAGTATCTTCAAAAGACGTGACATGAGCGTAGTGAATGTGCCCGCTCAATATTGCATGAACGCGGTGACCGGAAACTGCCTCCGCGAGATCTTCTGGGTTGTTCAGGCAATGTTCGCTCAACGGCTCAACTGTACTGAAGACCGGCGGGTGGTGAATTGCGATCAGATTGCCAAGCGGGGCCGGCTTGCGCAGCTCTTCGGCAAGCCAGGCCAACTGAGGCTCGTCTAGGTCGCCATATACTGCGTCTTGCAACTTGCTGTCCAACATGATCACCCGCAATCCACCTAACATCTTGCTATGGTAGTAGCGCCGCGATTCGTCCTCGGACTCCTCTCCCAACACGACGCGTCGAAAGTGAATCCGGCAATCATGATTCCCCAGCCCAAGAATAAGCGGCGCGCCGAACTCTCGCAGCTCATCTAGCACTGAGTTTAGCCTTCTGTATTCGGATTCCTTTCCGTCGTTGACCAGATCCCCGCTCAGAATGAAAAAATCGGGGCTGACGTCCATGTCCTGAATAAGCCCAATGACATCGCGCAGCTTGTCAGTTGTCCGCCGCCCATAGAGCAGCTCCTCTTCATCCGGCAGAATATGCAGGTCCGTCAGATGCACAAAGGTCATGTCGGTCATTGTTGTTGCACCTTCCCCCTCTGGGGCTATATATTGAGAGAATGACGTCCAATGCCAGCCAAATGGACCGCGGGCGGCGTGCAAGGCCCAATCATAAACGCCTAAAGGTTGCTGAACAAACACAATTAAGGGAAGAATACCGCGATGAGCGACAAGATCATCTACTCCATGGTAGGTGTTGGCAAAACCTACGGACCCAACCAGCGCGTTCTTCGCGATATCAGCCTCGGTTTTTTCCTCGGGGCAAAAATCGGGGTACTGGGCCTTAACGGTGCCGGAAAATCCACCCTTCTCCGCATAATGGCCGGCGAGGAAACCCAATTCGATGGCGAAACGATTCTGGCAGAAGGCTATACGCGCGGCTTTCTGCCCCAGGAGCCCGTCCTCGACACGTCTAAAACAGTGCGCCAAATCGTAGAGGAGGGCGCGCAGGACGCTGTGGACGCGCTTGCCGAGTTTGACGCTATCAACGCCCGCTTCGGCGAGGATCTCTCTGCCGAGGAAATGGACAAGCTGATCGAAAGGCAGGGCGCCGTGCAGGACCGGCTGGACGCACTGGACGCCTGGGATCTCGACAGCCGCCTTGAACTGGCTATGGACGCGTTGCGTTGCCCCCCTGGCGATGCGCCCGTGGCTATACTCTCCGGCGGTGAACTGCGCCGTGTAGCGCTGACCAGGCTGCTCCTGAAGAAGCCCGACATCCTCCTCCTTGACGAGCCGACCAACCATCTCGACGCCCAATCCGTCGCCTGGCTGGAGCGCCACCTGCAGGAGTACGCAGGCACCGTCATCGCCGTTACACACGATCGCTACTTTCTCGACAACGTAGCAGGTTGGATTCTCGAACTCGACCGCGGACACGGCATCCCATGGCGGGGCAACTACTCCGGCTGGCTGGAACAGAAGCAACGGCGCCTTGCCCAGGAGGATAAGCAGGAGGGCGCACGCCAGAAAACGCTGCAAAGAGAGCTGGAGTGGCTGAATATGTCACCCAAAGCACAGCAGACCAAGCGCAAGTCACGCGTCAACGCCTACAACGACCTTCTCAGCCAGGAGTTTGAGGAAGCGCGTGAAGATCGGGAGATCTACATCCCGCCCGGCCCTCGCCTGGGCGACGTGGTGATCAGGACCGAGTCCCTGACCAAGAGCTTCGGCGAGAATCTGCTGTTCGAGAACCTGACGCTCGACATTCCGCCCGGTGCCATCGTCGGCATCATCGGTGCCAACGGCGCCGGCAAAACAACTCTCTTTCGCCTCCTCACTGGCGAAGAAACACAGGACAGCGGCAGCATTCAGCAAGGCGAGACCGTTTCACTTGCTTACGTGGACCAGAGTCGCGACAGTCTCGACGCCAATAAGACCGTCTGGGAAGAGATTAGTGCAGGCAACGAGCAGCTGCTGCTGGGAAGCCGCCAGGTCAACAGTCGCGCCTACGTAGCCCGTTTCACCTTCACCGGGCAGGACCAGCAGAAAATGGTCGGTTTACTGTCCGGTGGCGAACGCAACCGTGTCCACTTGGCCAAACTGTTGAAGAGCGGAGCCAACGTCATTTTGCTGGACGAACCCAGCAACGACCTCGACGTCAACACTCTGCGTGCACTGGAAGATGCACTGGAGACCTTCGCCGGCACCGCCCTCGTCATCTCTCATGATCGCTGGTTTCTGGACCGCGTCGCCACGCACATTCTTGCCTTTGAAGGGGACAGCAATGTGCTGTGGTATCCAGGCAACTACAGCGAATACGAAGAGGACAGGCGCCGCCGCCTTGGTGCAGAGGCTACCCGTCCCCATCGCATCACCTATCGCAAACTGAGTCGCGCCTGAACACAGACGTTACGCCTGGCCTGCCAACTCCCTTGCCTGCTCCCTCAGACGCTCTCGCTCCACCCGCAACGCGGGGCAGCCGATGATCTCCGCGATCTCTTCTGCCTCCAGGTCGGCCAGTTGGGAAAACCTGGGAATCCCAGCCTCCCTCAGCCTCGCAGCATAAGTGGGACCAATGCCCACAATCCGGGTAAGATCGTCCGCTTCGCCCACCCTTGCTGAAGCTGAGGTCAAAGAATCGGCAACCTCCTGCCCGTCGGTGGCCGTCGTACCTTCCCCTTCCCCGCTTTCGAGAGACGCCTCTGAGGGCGCTTGGGTGGCGCCGGCTGTTGATTCAGTTAAATCTGGCAAGCCAGTTTCTGAGACGTCTGTCGTCGAGTCACCTTTATCACTGCTCCCCGGCGACGCCGCCTCACCGCTTGGGGCAGGCCCGTCCAGGTTGCCTCCCAATGCCCCCCCTGGAAGACGTCCCGAACGCCGGGCCACATGCACTACGACCGCCCCCGTACCGGTAGAGCCGATCAGCAGGGCTATTATGAAGCCGAGACAGGGAAAGATTATCCAGGAAAACGCCGTAACGCCGGTCACGACAAGAGAACTGAGCCCAACCGAAACCAGCGGATTCCAGGTAAGCACTCCCGGTCCGGCAACGAGCTCATCCAGGCGGCGTCCCAGCCAACAGCAGGTCACGGTCCAGCCGCAAAGCAAAACCAGTGCCAGCAATGCCAGAAGCGGCAACGCAAGCAGGGCAAAGCAGATGGTAATGGTCAGAATGGCGGCCAGAACTGCTGACCCCAGAATCCCGATCGCTCCCGTTGCGAAACTGAGCGCGGTCTCCTTCTCCGCCGTGCGGGAAATCGCTCTGACCTGCTTCGGCAGCAACCAGGCAAACAGAAGGACAAGACCGGTGATCAGCAGCGTCCACAAGAAGGCCTGTACCAGCTTGCCCAGAAAGACAAGCAACCAGGGCGTTCGATCATTAGCCGCATGGGCACGCGCCGTGGCGGCTGCTTCGCGTTGCAGCTCGGCCTGCTCTCGCGCGGCTTCTGCCGCATCTTCCACTGCTTCTGCCCACTCTTCCGCTGCTTCCTCCGCCGCTTCTGCCCACTCCTCCGCGGCCTCCTCTGCCGCTTCTGCCGCCTCCTCTACTGAAATTCGACGCCGGTCGGACAGGGCCCGAACTTCCTCTCCTGACTCTTCCGAAACAACGACCTGCGCAACTGGACCGGCGGGCTGCTTGGGCGGGTCCGGTTCGGCGGGCGGCGCCGGCGCCGCTGAATAGAGATTCGGTTGCGCCACGCTATTCGTGTAAATGCGCCAGCTGATGCCTCCATCCACGCGCGCGTCCGGATCCTGCTCTATCCTTCCACCGACAACTCTGACGTTGCCGCCGACGTGTGAGTGTCCGGCCAGCTCAACGTCGCCGCCGACAACAGCAACATTACCGCCGATCACCGAAGATCCCGCTACCTCCGCATCGCCGCCGACCACACTCACATTGCCACCGACTTGTGCGTGCCCTTTCAATTCAGCATCACCGCCGACAACAACAAGATTGCCGCCAATCTGCCCTTCCAGAGTCAGGTCGTCCCCGACGACCATCAGGTTTCCTGAAATGTGCTCGTCTTCACTGATGTGCACGTCGCCGCCGAACACGGCAACATTGCCCTGCAAAGGTCTGCCACTGAATTCGTTTCGCCCTTGCCTGGACTGTGTGAACAGAAAAATGATCGCCCCAAGCGCGAAAATGAGCATGAACGCCGTCCAGCATCCGGCTCTGCGCAACGACTTCATTCGGCGATTCCCTTCAACACAAACAACGGGGCCACTTTTCGTTCTACGTCTCCGCCCGCCAGCACACTCTTACTCGGATCGTTCAGGCTGGAGCAGCCCAAAAACGTACAAAGTGTTCTGCAACCTTGAGTCCGAACGAACCTCACTATGCCCACTTCCTTCAGTCTTCCCAGGCCCGGGATCGGAGCGGCTGGGTCGTGCGCTGGATGATGACGCACCACACCGCCAGTGCCGCGATGACGACGACCAAATAGGTGGATGCAACGCCTAACGCTGTTGATGTCGCAGTTAATTCGACAATGACATCCCATAGCGACTGCCCAACCACCCCTGCCACCGCCCATGCCTCGCTCAGGAAGAGACCCGTTTCAGTCAATCGTTCCAAATTGGTATAGATGAGCGTCCCGGCTAAGGCGCAGACCCCGACTAGGCCCAGGGACCAGACTACAACGGTGAACACAGTCAGTATCACGCCAATCTGCAGGTTGCGCCGGCGTTCCTGAAGCGCCAGCCGCTGGGCAACGGATTGGGCAAAGCCGGGCGTCGGCATAGGTGTCGGGGCCTCTCGCAACCTGTTGTCGAGCGCCTGCCACAGCTGCCACTCGGCCCGGCACGCACTGCATCGTTCCAGGTGTCCGTCCAGCCTCTCTTTCTCACCCGCGTCCAACATGCCGTCCAACTCCAGCGAAATCAACATCAGATACTCGCTGTGGTCCCCGGCTTTGCTGGAGGACACGCCTGCTCTGGTCAGCATATTCGACATCATTACCTCCTGAACGCCTACAGGCCGGCCCCGCTGCTGAGGGCCCTGTGCAAAGGAATGGTCAACGCCTTCCATACTTCCTCGGGGTCCCCCTTCCTTTCTGCCGCATCGAACTGGGCGGTCGGCTGATCCGACTCTCCCATTCGATGCCCGTCCGTCTGCAACGAGAGGCCGCCGGAATTCGTCATGCCTTCCACCCGATGCGGCTGTTGAGCCGCCTCGTACAGCTCAGCCAGCTTTTTCCTGGCACGGAATAGCCGGCTCTTGACTGCCGCCACCGAAATGTCCATCACGTCAGCGATCTCCTGATAGCTGCAGTCATTCCAATAACGCAATACCAGCGGCGTCCGGTATTCCGGCTCCAGCTGATTCACCAGGGCCTGCATCTCCTCGGCCTGTTCAACTGCGAGAGTCTCCGCCTCGGGCCGGGACGATTCGCTTTCCAGGCTGTACACGACCGGTGACTCGTCCAGACCGACAAACTGCACACGCCGCTTTCGTAACCTGTCAATGCAATGATAGTTGGCGATAGAAAACAGCCACGTGCTGAACTTGCGTCCTGGATCATATTGGTCCAGGCGGGAATAGGCCCGCAGGAATGTCTCCTGGGCGGCGTCTTCCGCTTCGGATAAATCGCCGAGCATGCGATAGGTCAAAGCAAAGACCGGTCTCTGAT
>JAPPKT010000188.1 GCA_028819675.1 Caldilineaceae bacterium
TCTCCTACCTCAAGTCTACCTCCCTTCCCCCTCTCAAAAAATCTGGGATGCACCCCTTTACAGACCCACTTTGTCAAGCAAATGCCCGTGGGCTATACTGGTCTGACAACTTTGAACGATCCCCTGTGGCTTTCAATTGATCTCCTCTTACTCGGAAGGGTTCCGCCATGCCTACCAACCTGGAGTTTCGCGGCCGCTGGCTGAATGTATTCGGAAATCTGATTCTGATAGCGATCCTTTCAGGCATTACTCTGGGCATCTACGTCCCCTGGGGGTATGCTCGCTGGCAACGGATTGTCACCGAAAACACATATCTTGAGGACCAGCAACTGGAGTTTGACGGTTCAGGTGCAGAAGTGTTTGTACAGTTCATCGTCATCGGATTCTACACGCTGATTACGCTTGGGTTGTACCTGATTCTCGGTTTCTCCGCTACCAGAATGCTGCGCTGGCAATACGCGCACACGCTCACACCCAACGGTCTGCGCCTGGAGTATGAGGGCAAAACGATCGACATATTCTGGGAATGGTTTCTGCTCGTTATCCTTACGCCGCTGACATTGGGGCTCTACTACTATTGGGGGCGCAACCGTCTGCGCAGCCAGATTCTGAACCATGTGTCGCTGAGCGACCAGCCCATGCAGTTCACAACGACCCCAGGGGACTACTTCCTCGCTGTCCTGAGCAATTGGGTGATGACGGTTATAGCCGTGGGCCTTTATATCGCGTTGGGTTACTTTCTACGTCTCCAGGTTTTGGACAGCGGCCCCCTGGCTGCGCAGCTCGAAAGCATTGGCGCCGGTCTTCCCGTCATGGGCCTGGTAAACCTGCTGTTACTCGTCGTTGCCCTCGGCCTCTATGCTCTGTTGGGTCTCGCACTGCTGGGAATGGCCATAGTCCGCTTCCGCGCTTGGGAGGTGAACCGCACTCTTCTTCCGGCGCCGGTGCGTTCGCGTTCGCCTATGCCGGCGATGTCAACGCCTGTCAGCGCGTTGGCCGGCGCGCCGCCACCCGTTTCGGACTTTGCCGACAGCCTTCCCGACGAGGGCGAAGTACCTTACCAGGAAAGTGAACCGCCCCCCATGGCCGACACCGGCTATGTGGTCGATACGCCTGGCCGGCCGCTTCCTGTCGCAGAAGAGGAGGGCGAGGACGAATACTACGACTTCGCCGAATTCTCCACCCAGGCCGGCCAGGAACCTGATGTGAACAGCGGCGACGAGCGAACCGACTGGAGCAGTGAACAGTGGGCTCGCCCCCAGGCTATCGCCCCTGCAACCGAAGAGGGAGACGGAGAGGGTGAGGAGGGCCAACAGGGCCCCGATGACGACGATGGGCCCTTTGGTTCATCCAGTGCCGCGTAGAAAACCACACAGTTGCGTCACCGCATATATCGTTGTCGAATCGGGCAAAGGCTGGGGGAGACGCTCTGGCGTGGACGTGGCTGCTGCGTCTGCTCTTTCACGGCTTAGGCAGCCGCGTTGTCGTGGACTTCTAGAGGAGCTTAATGACCGCCTGATCCCTCCCGGCCGGCTCGACGGTCCCGATTTCCCAGAAGGGCTGTTCATTCCCCTCACACACGTCTCGGAACTGACCGAGACCAGAAGGCGGAACCGACAGCAGAAGACCTCCGCTTGTTTCAGCCTCCCATAGCAGCGTTCTGTGCCCCGCGGCCACGCTTGGGGCCACAGACACATGCCCCCCAAAGTGCTCTGGATTACGCACGCTTCCTCGCGTCAGATAACCGGCCTCGATATAACCGAAGACGCCCGGCAGGGCCGGCACTCTCTCCGCCTCGATCTGGAGTTGAACCGGCGACTCAGCGGCAGACGCAGTCGCCAGTTCGACCGCATGACCCAACAGGCCGTAACCGGTGATATCCGTGCCGCTCCGTACGCCCGCGGCACAGCCTGCATGAGCAGCCGCGCGGTTCAAGCGGGTCATCGATCCGATGGCGGCTTCAAGATGGGATGGCTGAATGTCTGGTTTTCCCAACGCGTGCCGCGCCTTGCGCGAATCTGCGCTCTCTGCTTGTCCTGTGAGCTTAGCGGCTGTGGTGATGATGCCGGTGCCCAGCGCTTTGGTCAGCACCATATGATCACCTGCCGCTGCGCTTCCTTTGCGAAACAGTGAGCTGGGGGCGGCGACGCCTGTGACGCTCAATCCATAGAACGGCTCTGGATTGGTCACCGTATGTCCTCCGGCGATCGCAGCACCCGCCTCCTGCACTTTGGCCGCACCTCCCGCCAGGATCTCGGCTACCACCTCGGCAGGCAGATCTTCAGGAAATCCGGCAATATTGAGACAGACGCGTACCTCGCCGCCCATCGCGTACACGTCGCTCATCGAGTTGGCCGCGGCAATCGCTCCGTACAGCCAGGGGTCATCAACGATTGGCGTAAAGAAGTCGGTCGTCTGAATGAGAACCCGTTCTTCATCCAGGCGATATACGGCCGCATCGTCAGGTTTACCCAAACCGATCAGAACATCCGGATATTCAGTTTGCGGAAAGACCGCAGCCATCTGTCGCACGACCTGCGACAACGCCCCGGGAGGGAGCTTTGAGGCTCAACCCGCGCAGGCGACGCGGGCCGTCAGGGGTAGGGTTGTCTCTGTCATCTCTCTGAGTCCTGTATGGAACCAAGCCTGCCGCACAATTCTAACACAGCCTGACACTGAACCGCGCACGACCGCGAAGCAGCGCGGCGATTGTACATACTGTACGTCTTGTACCGGAAGTTCCACCCCAAAGTCGCCTCTTGCGGTCAAACCATCCAGCCAAA
>JAPPKT010000276.1 GCA_028819675.1 Caldilineaceae bacterium
ACAAGGGAGGGCCGAATAGGCCCGACCGCCCAAAACTGCAGTGGTTAGTGGTCAGAGACGGCGCTTATTCTGGCGAAACCTGGATTGGAAACTGACCGTGGCTTGGTTGCCTCCAGAGGATTGCAAGAGTTCACGCCCATTTTGGGATGCACTCACTTCTGCGAACTCGCGGACTTTGCCACCTTCCTGGTTCTCGCTACCTCATGAATGAGCCGCCCGTAACCGGAATCGAGAGACCGGTGAGGAAGGCGGCACCGTCCGAGGCAAGAGAGGAAACGGCGTGAGCAAGGTCGTCGGTTTGGGCAAGGCGACCGATCGGCGTGCTTCCCGCGGCACCGGACAGAAGGGCGTCGGTTGCTTCCTTGACTTGCAGCTGAGGGTTGGAGAACAGGTTGGTCATGTGGCCGACGCGCTCGGTGGGCGTCAGGCTGGGGCAGATGGCGTTAACGGTGATTCCGTACTCGGCCAGTTCCTGGGCGAGGGACTGGGTCAGGCCGACGATGCCGAACTTGGATGAACAGTAGGCAGCGAAACGAGCGATGCCGCGCAGCCCCAGAACCGAGGAGACGCTAATAATGCGTCCGCCGCCGCCGCGGGTGACCATGTGACGTGCGGCAGCCCGGCTGCAGACGAAAGTGCCTTTGAGATTGACGGACATGACCCTGTCCCACTCGTCCTCTTCCAGTTCGACGACCGGGACACGATCTCTGCCGCCGCGAGCGGCCGCGTTATTGACAAGAATGTCGATTTTACCGAACGCCTCTACGGCGTGCTGCATGGCCGCCCCGACCGAGGCCGAGTCGGTCACATCGCAGGTCACGGCCAGGGACCGGCGCCCGAGCCCCTCTATTTCCGCCTTGAGCGCGGGCAGACCTTCCCAGTCGGCGTCAGGATAGGGTTTTTCGACGTAATCGGTAACGACAACATCTGCGCCATCCTCTGCCAACCGTTGCGCGATCCCTCGACCGATTCCGTGTTCGCCGCCGGCGCCGGTGACGAACACTACCTTTCCCGCCAGGTTGTACATTTCACAGTCCTCCAAATGGTAATGTATACTACGTGCCCAATTGGGCGGTTAGCTCAGCTGGTTAGAGCGATTCCCTTACAAGGAATAGGCCGGCGGTTCGAGTCCGTCACCGCCCACAAAAAATTTGCGATGCATTGAGTACTTCAGCTTTGTGCAGGCGATTGCACTTGAGGGCGCCGGTCTTCGCGACCGGCGCCTTTGCTTTTGGCAGTTTCGGTTAGGGCAGAAGGGGGATTGTCCGTCTCTCACCGGCGCTGAGGATTGCCGAATCTACGATCTGCTGGCCGATTCGACAGATCGCGGGCGACAGTGGACCTTCTGGTTCTTGCCCTGTCTCCAAGCAGTGGACGAAATACTGGATCACGTTCTGATTCGGGGGCGACAGCCGGTCCACAGGAAGGTCATAACCTTCGGGACGGTGTGGTGTCTGGACCCGGACCGTGTCCTCATAATCGTAACTGCTGATCGTGCCATCGGTACCTTTCAGCACGAAGCCGCATTTGGGCTGGGGCTGCAGAGACCACGGGTCTGTGAAGGTTCCCCAGCGCGTCTCAAACTTGGATAGGCCGAACTCATACCTGCAGATCGTGATGCTGTGTTCGTCAACTTCGAGGCCGGGCGGCTCGTCGACGACGGTCGTCACCTCAAGGGGGGCGCGGCCGTCCAAGAACCATGTACCCAAGGTGACTCCGTAGCCCAGATAGTCCAGGAGCGATCCGCCGCCCTGGGACTTCTGATAGAACCAGCTCTCGTTTTTTCGCTGCCGATACTCTTCGTCGGTCTCCTCTTTGTCGGCAACGTGGAAGAGCGGGCCGCGATTGCCGTCATAGTAGTGGACTTCGATCAGATCGCCGATGGTTCCTTCTGTCAGCAGCCGCTTGGCCGTCACGTGACAGGGGTACCATCGCAGCGGCCAGTTGATGATGAATTGCTTGTGCGACTTTGACATCGCGGCAATCATCCTGTCGGCGGCGTCCAGGTCGGCGGCGAACGGCTTCTCGAGCAGCACATGCACGTCATAGGGGGCTACGTTGAGCACCCATTCGGCATGGCTGGCGGTTGAGGGGCACAGAATGGCGATCTCGGGCTGCGTCCTCTGTAGACACTCCCTAAAGTCGGTAAAGACCTGCTCTTCGGGGATGGCAAAGTTCTCGATAGCGGACGCCATTCGCTCCCTGTCGGTATGGCAGATTCCGACTATTTCCACGTCAGGGTGTTCATGGCACAGGCGCAAGAGATCGCCCATATGGGAATGGTCGAAGTTTATGCCAGCAACTTTCCAAGTCATATTTGCGTCTGAGACCTTAGTGAAGCCTGAAACTCGCGGCTTTCCGGAGGTAATTTCAGGTCAGTGCAACGCGTGGGCTGCCATCAAGTGGTCCGATTTGTCAACGGACGAAGCAACTGTGCTTCGGATCGGCTTGTCTGACCACCTAGCCTGACCGCAACGCTTGGCGCGATCCGTCCAATTGTGCTTTTAGCAATTATCGCAAATCATGAACAGGCATGTCAATTGGGCCTTGCAACGGCTGTCAGTATCTCGGATAATACGCTTGAAACAGCCTATCGCTTCTTCACCTTTGGTTCTTGAGAACCGCCTGGGGCAATATGACCGATAATTTCTACTCAGCCTACCGCCATGGCTTTGTACGCGTGGCAGTGTGTGTGCCCCATGTCCGGGTTGCCGACCCAGAGTTTAACACAACACACACAACGGCCCTGGCGGCCCGGGCATCGGAAGCGGGCGCCGCGGTCGCCCTTTTTCCGGAATTGGGGATTTCCTCCTACGCGATCGACGACTTGCTTCAGCAGGAGGCACTTCTGGACGGTGTCCTGAACGGTATCGGCCAGATCGCTGAGGAAAGCAGGAAACTGACGCCAGTCCTGCTGGTCGGCGCGCCGCTGCGCTTCGAGAACAGGCTGTTCAACTGTGCAGTTGTTATCTATCACGGCCGCGTGCTAGGGATCGTGCCCAAGACTTATCTGCCCAGCTACCGCGAGTTCTACGAGACGCGCCAGTTCAGCGCGGCCCGCCATGCCGTCGGCCGCGAGGTGCGGTTTCTGGGCGACACGGTGCCCTTCGGCAACGATCTTCTCTTCAGAGCAGAGCTGGCCGCCGCGAAAGACGGGCACAGTGGCCGACCTATATCCGAGGACGCGGCTATAGGAGGCACAGAGGGCGAGTTTATCCTACACGTGGAGATCTGTGAAGACGTCTGGACACCAGTTCCGCCCAGCTCCTATGCGGCACTGGCGGGGGCGACCGTACTGGCCAATCTTTCCGCCTCCAATATAACAATTGGAAAGTCTCTCTACCGGAAGGACCTTTGCGCCAGTCAGTCGGGCAAGTGTAATGCGGCCTATCTGTACTCGGCAGCCGGTCCGGGTGAATCGACTACGGACCTAGCCTGGGATGGGCATGCGCTCATTTATGAAGACGGTGAACTGCTTGCCGAGTCGGAAAGATTCGCAGATCACGAGCAGATTATCGTTGCCGATATCGACACGGAACGGCTGGCGCAGAGCCGCATGAGGCAGACCAGCTTCAATGACGCAGCAGCATTGCACCGGTCTCAGCTGGCGGCGATTCGGAAGGTGGACTTCGAGTTTCAGATTCCGCACGTGGGCTCAGAGGGCGTCGATGGCGGCGTCCAAGCCGTACCGCAAGGACTCGAACGCCTCCGGCGAGAGATCGAACGTTTTCCATTTGTGCCCAGCGACGCCGTACGCCGAGACGAGCAGGCCTACGAGGCATACAACATTCAGGTGCATGGACTGATGCAGCGTCTCAGAGCGACCGGCATTGAGAAGATTGTGGTCGGTATCTCAGGAGGCCTGGATTCGACGCAGGCACTGATTGTTGCGGCGCGCACGATGGACCGTCTCAAGCTGCCGCGCAAGAATATTCTGGCCTACACAATGCCCGGTTTTGCGACAAGCTCCGGCACGCGGTCCAACGCCCACCGTCTGATGGATGCGTTCGGCGTGAGCGGACATGAGCTGGACATCCGGCCTTCTGCGATGCAGATGTTCAGGGACATCGGCCATCCCTTTGCGGAGGAGGACCCGGAGTACGACATTACCTTTGAAAACGTGCAGGCAGGCGAACGCACCAGCCATCTTTTTCGACTGGCCAACTATAATGACGCGCTCGTCCTCGGCACCGGCGATCTGAGCGAACTGGCGCTGGGCTGGGCGACATACGGCGTGGGCGATCAGATGAGCCATTACAATGTGAACGCCTCCGTCCCGAAGACCCTCATTCAGCATCTCATTCGCTGGGTGATTGCCACGTCGCAGTTCGACGAAGCCGCCAGCAACGTACTCCAATCGGTCCTGGACACGGAGATTTCACCGGAGTTAGTACCGGGAGACGGGACTGCTGACGGGCCTGCCCAATCCACTGAAGCCAAGATCGGGCCGTATGAGCTGCAGGACTTTTTTCTCTACTACATCTCGCGCTATGGTTTCCGCCCCAGTAAGGTGGCGTTCATGGCGTTGCAGGCCTGGGGCGACCGCAGCCAAGGCTTGTGGCCGGAGTTTCTGCCGGAACACAAGCGCAATGAGTACGACCTGGCTGAAATCAGGAAGTGGCTGGAACTGTTTCTGTTTCGTTTCTTCCAAATCAGCCAGTTCAAGCGGACAGCCGTCCCCAACGGCCCCAAGGTGGGCAGCGGCGGTTCGCTCAGCCCGCGCGGCGACTGGCGTGCCCCGAGTGATTCCTCGGCTGCGGCATGGCTGACTGAGCTGCGTCAGAATGTGCCGGGCGAATTGTAAGTAAACACCAAGGTAGCGGGGCTGATGAAGTTGCGCCCGCGGCCAAGGCGAAATCCTCCACAGGTGATGGCGGCCCCAGCAGGCAGGGAGCCAACCCCGAACTTTCCTCAGGCCCAATCACGATTCCGCGTGCAACCTGGGCGGAACCTCAGAAACCCTTGAAAGAGTTACTTCAATTGCGGCGATTGCGGGGCCGGCGGGTGCGGCCACTGCGACGTCTTTTGCGACCCTGCCTGGCGGGTCGTTCGGCGGGTTTTTCCTCGGGCAGCGCGGGCGGCGCGTGCAGGGAGTCCTGATAGAAGTCGTCGACAAGCATCGCGAGTAGGGTCTGGCCTTCGTCGGATTCCATCCACTCGTCGATGAGGGGCCGGAATCTGCGCATGCGCTCGCTCTGCAGGTTGTCGCGGCCGCGTAGCTTGGCCTCAAGGAGGGAGGTGACGCGTTCGGAGACGGTGGCGGCCACCTCGTCATCGGAGGGAAGCTTGCGCTCCTCCAAAGGAATGCTGAAGCGCTTGGCGATTCGCTCCATCTGCATACGTTCGTCGAAGGAGGCGGTCAGGGAGATGGCGGCGCCGGATGCGCCGGCGCGGGCCGTTCGCCCTGCACGGTGAATGTAGGACTCCGGATCTTCGGGCGGCTCGTACTGGAACACGTGGGTGAGCTCGGGGATGTCGATGCCGCGGGCGGCTACATCGGTCGCCACGAGAAGTCTCAGCTTGCCTTCGCGCACGCGGCGCATCACCCGCTCGCGTTCGCTCTGATTGAGGTCTGAGCTGATCTTGTCGGCGTCGTAACCGAAACGCTGAAGAACAATGGTGACGTAGTCGACAATGCGCCGGGTATTGCAAAACACGATGGCCGCCGCCGGGTTTTCCATCTCGATCAGGCGCACGAGGGCGCGATCTTTTTTCATGCCCGGATCGGCGTAGAGGATATGCTCGGCTTCGGCTACGTGGACGCGATCGCGGCTGAGGCTGAGGAAATCGGGTTCCGTCAGAAACTGCTGGGCCAGCCGCAGCACATGGGCTGGGAAGGTGGCTGAGAACATTGATCCGTGGATTCGCCTGGAGGGCAGAAAGGTCTGCACCTGCACCATGTCGGGGTAGAAGCCCATCGACAACATCCGATCGGCCTCGTCGAAGACAAGCTGATGCAGGTCGTCCAGGCGCAGGTTACGCTGCAAGAGGTGGTCGAGGATACGCCCCGGCGTACCTATCACGAGTTGTGCGCCGTCGCGCAGTGCCGAAGTTTGGGGGCCGTACTTGACGCCGCCGTAGACGGCAACACTTTCGACGCCAGCCGCCCCTCCCAGGAGCGCGGCCTCCTTGGAGACCTGCAATGCCAGCTCACGTGTCGGGACCAGGATCAAGGCCTGGCAGACGCGCTTGTCCTGTCTAATCTTATGTAGCAGGGGAAGCAGAAACGCGCCCGTCTTGCCGCTTCCTGTGCGCGACTGAACCATCAGATCCCGCCCAGAAAGAAGATAGGGGATGGCCTTGGCCTGTACAGGCATGAGGCTGGTCCATCCTGCGGCAGCGGCCGCTTTTTGGGCCACTGACGGCAGTTCCGTCAGCGAGGTTTCGGGCAGCGCGTTCTCCGGCTCGACCAGGTCGAGCGGGTTAATGTCTTGATCAGAGTCATTTGTAGCAGTAGGTGTGTGTGGCTGTGTCGCTTCTTCGCCACCACCTTCATTATCATTTGCGTGCATTTGTTTCCTGGCATATCTGGTATGAATATCTGTCGACGGTAGCAAAATGGTTGCTAACGCCATGCCCATTCTACTTTGTAGTCCATCGGAAACATAGATTCGGCGTGCCTGAGTTTCGCGCGGAATTGCATGGTATGGAGATTTCGGTCATCGAGGAAACAGCTTGCGTGGTACCAGGCCCAACTGTTTGCTAGCTCCCATTCGTGAATTCGGTCTCGTCCACGTCGTACACCAGCAATGTCGTCCCCGTCTTCGCGTAGATTCTCTGCTCCTTGAGGGTCAATTTAACCTGTCCCGATAGTCTTGCCACAAAGGGTACCCCGCCGCCCAGCAAGACGGGGATGACCGAAACTTCCACCGTGTCGACCAGACCATGGTTGCACAGACTTGCGAAGAGCCGCCCACCACCAAAGAGCCAGATGTCTTTGCCCGACTCCGCCCGCAACGACCGAACAGTCTCGACCCAGTTTTCGCTGACAATTTGGATGTCACTGTGCTCACTCTGTTTCAAGCTGTTCGAGAACACAAACTGCCTGTCCGTGGGCCTGTGCGAGGCTGCACGACCGACTACCTCATACGTCCTACGCCCCATCAGATAGGTATCGAACTGCGAAGAAAGTTCCTCGAAGTCGATGTCAGGATCGAGGACAATCCAGTCGTAGCCGTCTTCGGAATCGGCTATGTATCCGTCCAGACTCATGGCACAGTTATATCGAACTCTTCTCACAGCTGAATCTCCAGAAGGTCAAGGCATGGTATAGGGCATTGTTGAAATGGTTTCGTATCGAAGTCTTATTGCAACTGAACCACGAGGCCCGTGAAATAAAGTGTGGAGGAGAAATGTCAAGGAGACTTTGATTTCCGATAGAATGGGGCGGCTGAAACGGGGCAGTTAAACCGGGAAGCAAAGAGAACACTCTCGGAAGAGCGAATCGCTCTTGTTCATGTGTCAGACTCCGCCGAACAAGGCCCTCGACTGTTCACATGACCTTCTGATCAGCGTGGGTATCTTGTGGCTACTGTCCAGCTCCGGACGCTGCTCAATCCAGCCAAGCGACACCATGCTTCTTACAAGAACAAAGACGGGCAGTAGTTCGATATCGGACTGTGACAACGGGCGCTCGGTGAGGTAGCCGGCGATGATGGCCTTCTGGATTACTTCGAAGTGCGGCGTGTCCTGATAGTAGGAGATTGCTACCGCCAATTCATACAGATGCCAACCGAAACCTGAGTCGTCGAAGTCGATAATGTGGACGTTATCGCCGGTCGTGATGAGGTTTCCAGGATGCAGGTCGGCGTGTATCAGGCTGTAGGTGCGACGGTCTTGGCCGTAATCGGTGAGGAGGCTGTAGATCCTGTCGCGGGCGAAGATGATCTGATCTCGTTCGGCGGGAGTCAGACTCGATTGTTGCCAAAATGGTCCCCAGAAGGGCTGACTGCCCATCAGGCCGTCGGCGTCGAAGGCATGGCGCTCGAAGCCCGGCGGCACCCGCCAGGAAGCGGCCTGGTTATGGATGCGGGCGGCCAGGCAGCCAACCTTGTGAAAGTAATCGGCAAGTCTGGAAGGCTCGGTCTCCTGCTCGATCAGCGTTGCCATCGGGGTCCCTTCGACCCACTCGACCAGGCTCACGAACCTTGTCTGGGACAGCTCCGGAAGGTTGACGGGTACGAAAAAGCGATTGTTTTTCGAAAGGCGGGGAACGGGGGCGCCGATTCCCGTGCGGTTCAGGGCGGCAGTCCATTGAAACTCACCGTGCAGTTCGGGCAGGGTATGGTAGCCGGGGCGGTGGAAGCGAAGAACGAACGGTTGCCGGCTGTCGGAGTCAACTCGAAATACGATGTTTTCGGAATGCGAAACCAGCGAGATTTCCGTTGCGTTGATTTCCCAGTCGTCCAGGGCGCGTGCGGCGGATGCCAGCAGCGCCACCTCAATTTGCCTTTCATCTGCAAGTTTGCGTAGACCGTCCTGCGAAATCGTATCAATGCTGTGGCCTGCCATTCCCATATTCCTAATCTCGCGGCCTCACGACAGTGCGGGGGCACAGCCACCCCGGGACGGCCCGTTGGCTGGTGTAGAGCAGTTCCGGTAGATCAAGCCGAATCATCCTGACTTATACACTCCTCGAACGCGGTTAAGAAGAGGTCGGCGTGTTCCTGCTTGAAGACGAGCGGAGGCCTGATTTTGAGAATGTTGCCCAAAGGGCCGGCGCTGCCGATCAGAAATCCTTTCTCTCGCAACCGATTGACAACTGTGTTGGCGCCCTCCGCATCCGGGCGCCTTGACACCCGGTCTTGCACCCACTCCATGCCGATGAACAGCCCGTGGCCGCGAACATCGGCCAGCGGCTCGCAGCTGGACTGGAACTTCGAAAGTTCGCGGTGCAGGTAACTGCCTACCTGTTTGACGCTGCCGGCGAGGTCCTCATCTTCGATTACGTCGATGACTGCCATGCCGGCGGCGGCCTGCAGAGGGCTGGCCGCGAAGGTATTGAAGTAGCGTTTTTTTCTGCGAAACTCGTCGACCATTTCGCTGGAGGCTGCAGCGGCGGCAACGGGCATCCCGTTGCCCATGGGCTTGCCCATTGTGACGATATCGGGTAGGAAGCCGGTCGTCTCGTAGCCCCACCAGTCGCCGGTTCGGCAGAATCCGGCCTGAACCTCGTCGGCGATAACGAGACCGCCGGCGTCGCGCACGATTTCTGCAGCGCGGGGCATGAACTCGCACGGGATCGAGGGCAGCCCTTCGTTGGCGAAGATGGAGCAGACCAGCATCCCTGCCAATGGAATACCGTCGGAACGAAGGCCATCGATAGCGCTTTCGACCTCCGCCAGGTAAAGCTCTGCCAGCTCGGCGTCGGACACGCCTTCCTGCAAGGGACGATAGCACTGCGGGAAGGGAAAAGCGCGGATTTCCCTGGCCTTCTCGCCGTCGGTCTGCTGGCTGACGCGAGTGAATTTGCTCACTTCGGCGCTGTTGCCATGGTAGGCAGCATCGCTGCAGATGAATCCGCGGCCGCCGGTTACGGAACGGGCGATCTCGAGAGCCACCTCGTTTGCTTCAGTGCCTGTGCAGGTGAAGACGGCGCTGGTCAGCTGGTCGGCGTGCAGATTTGCCAGACGCTCTGCATAGTCGAGTACGGTTTCGTTCAGGTAGCGGCTGTGAACATTCAGCGTTTGGGCCTGGCTGTGCATCGCTTCCACGACATGGGGATGGCAGTGACCCACACAGGGCACGTTGTTGTACATGTCGAGGTAGCGGCGGCCGTCGTCGTCATACAGCCAGACGCCTTTGCCGCGTACGATATTGACCGGTCTTTCGTAGAAGATCGGTGCGCCTGTGCCGAGCAGATGATCTCGGCGATCCATCAGAGTGTTAGCGGTCATTGCTTTTCCTGTTCAGTCCGAGATTGACTCGCACTCCCGGTCGTAAGTTCAGTCATAAAGATCAACGACGATATCGTTGCCATCAATTCGAACCTTATAGGTCTTGACTCGCACGTCCGGATCTACGAGACAGCGGCCGGTTGCGATCTCGAAGGGCCACTGATGCCACGGGCAGCGCAGGACTTCGCCGTCTCCTTCGACGGTAAGCTCTGCAGAATAGGCAGAAGGCGGCGCAGCGGCGTCGACGCGGCCGGTCAACTCGCCGGTGCAGAGGGGACCCCGTTTGTGCGGACAGATATTGCGCAGTGCGTACAGATCGCCATTGACATTGAAGACACCTATGCCGGCGCGGCCGCGAAAGGGCACGACGATTTTACGGTCTCCCGGGGGGATTTCCCAGACTTTGGCGATGACGACCCTGGTCATAGCCAGTCGTCTCCGATGCGGAGCATTTCCAAGGCGTTGTCAGCGAAGATACGCTGCTGCGACTCGGGATCGAGTTTGGGAAAGGTTGTGACAGGGTCGTTCCAGTCGAAATGGGGAAAGTCGGAACAGTAGACGAGCGTTTCGTCGGCGTGCAGCATTTCGAGGAACTGGTAGAGCTGCTCAGTCGTTTCCGCCTCGTGCATCGGCTGAGACCCGACACGAATATGCTCGCGGAAGTACTCGCTGGGCAGGCGTTTGAGCCAGGGGGTCTGATCGCGGATTGCTTTCCAGTCGGAGTCCATATGCCACATCACGGCCACAGCCCAGAGCTGCTGGGCCTCGGTCAGAGCGAACTTCAGATTGGGGAACTTTTCGAAGACGCCTTCGCAGATCAGGGAAGAGGCGTGCGCGCTGGCCACGAAGGGGCGACTCATGCGCGACTCCATGTAGTAGGTGGGAAAGCCGACAGGTGTTGGCGTTGTCCTGGCTGCGCCGCCGCCACCACCGATATGGGCGATAACCGGCAGTCCATGCTCCTCGCAAGCTTCCCAGATTGGGTGGTAGAAGCGGTTTCCGAACGGCATGCTCGTGCCCATGGGGACCATGACTGCAACGGTATCCTTGCGACCGGCCAAGCGGTTAATCTCACTGACGGCCTGTGCAGGGTCGGATGGCGAGATGAGGATGGCGTTGACTACGCGGTCGTCCTTTTCGAGCCAGTGCTCGATAGTCCAGTCGTTGAAGGCGCGGCACAGCGCTGCGGCCCAGTCGGGGTCGGGCAGGCCGGTGTAGCCGTAGAAGGGCGGGGGGCCGGTCAGAAGCGCGTAGTCGATGTTCCACGGATCGAGATGTTCGCGCTGCATGAATTCCAACGAAAAGTTGAAGTCACGTTCCTTCAGAGTCGGGTCCTTCAGGTCCGGACGATTGGTGCGGAAGGGAACATTGGAGTAACCGGCGCTGGGAAGGTGCAGTCCCTGGTCAATCAGGTGGTTTTGCCAGAAAGTGGACAGGTAGGGTAGCAGCTGTTCGGGACGTTCAAAGTTGTGGTGGACGTCGCAGTCGACGATTTTGACCCCTTCCTTGGGTTGCGCGGTCCAACCTGGCGCCGAAATTGGTGCTGCCCCTATCTTGGTCATGGATACATCTCCTTGAGCACTTTCGAGTTGTTCAAGACTACTGAGAGCAAAAACCTATAATTCGGATTCGGCTGCGGAGACCATGGGAATATTTTGGCCGAAGGAATCCCCCTTCAGCCACACATCCCTTTGCGGGAATGGAATGGAGATTCCTCGCTCTTGGAGACCATCGTAGATGGCTTCAAGGATTTCGCTGAGCGAGGAAAGCCTTTGCGATGGATCATCGATCCAGTATTGAATGCGGAACAGTAGCGCGGAATCTGCGAACTCAACCAGAAACGTACGCGGCTCCGGTTCGGACAACACGGCCGAGTGAGCTGTGATATGGGAATGGAGGATTTCGTGTACAGCGCTGATGTCGGTGCCGTAGGCGACTCCGATCTGGGATTCGATGCGCAGGATCTGGTCCGACTTGGTCCAGTTGTCAAGACGCTGCGACACCATTAGGGAGTTGGGAACAATTACTTCAGTATTGCTGAACGTTTTGACAACAGTCGTGCGCAGACTCATTTCCTGGACCGTGCCCCTGATTCCATCGACTTCAATCACATCGCCATCCCGTATCGTGCCTTCGGTCATCAGAACCAAGCCGGCGATGTAGTTGCTGGCCAGATTTTGAAGGCCGAGGCCCAGTCCGATGCTCAAGGCGCCGAGCGGCACCAGGAAGATGGACAGGTTTATGCCCAAAGAGGACAGAGATGTATATACACCTGCGAACAGAATTGAAAGGAAAACAGTGGTACGGAGCAGGCGCCGGTTGGTCGCCGTGAGTTTGAGCCTTCCTTCCAAGCGATTCTGGAACTGGCGCGCGCCAACACGGGCGAGAATGTAGAACAGGAAGATGATGCCAACCGTAATCAGCAGGTCGACCGGCGTGAGAGAAGATCCCTGAACTGTTGTTACCGGGGTATTCAGGAAGCGGATGATACCGCCCATTTATTGCGTCCGGTTAGAAGCTATACCAGCTTGTAGAACTGGCGGGCATTCTCGGCCATGATGTTTCGCCGGGTTTCGAGCGGAAGAGTTGCCGGCAGCGCCCGGTCAGGAGAATCGAAGTCCCAGTGCGGGTAGTCTGTTGCGAACATCAGCTTGCGCCCGTTGTCCATCTGTTCCAGAAGCTGAACGAAGTGTTCGTGTTGCCTGGGTTCCTCCATGGGCTGCGTGGAGAGCCAGAAGTGTTCCTGCATGTATTCGGATGGCGCCTTCTTAAGGTAGGGCGTTTCGGCTTTCAGTCGCTTCCAACTCTGGTCCAGCCTCCATGCCAAGGAGGGCATCCAGGCGAATCCGCCTTCGATGATCACGATGCGCAGCTCCGGGAAGTGCTCGAAGACGCCCTCACAGACCAAGCTGGCGACCTGGGCCTGGAAGGACTGGGCCATCCCGGTGTGATCTTCTATGTAGTAGGAAGGCCAGCCGCCGCCGGTGAGGGGATGTCCGGCACTGCCGCCAAAATGGATGCCGATTGGGAGGTCATACTCCAGTGCGGCCTCGTACATCTTCCAGTATTTGCGCCGGCCAAGCGGCTCCTGGGTTCTTACCACGAGGATGATTTGCACGAAGCCTTCATGGTCGCCAAGCCGATGTATCTCCTGCGCGGCGAGCTCCGCGTCCTCATAGTTTACGAGAATCGACGCACGCAGACGGGGCTCAAGTTCGAGCCACTCTGCGATCTGGTAGTCGTTGATTGCCCGTGCCAGCTGTGCGCCGTACGCCAGGTTGACCTGACCGCCGGCGCCGGCCAAGGGATTCAAGATGCCATACTCCATATCGAAGGCATCGAGCAACTGCTCGCGCATAAAGTCGAGGTCTGTGCCGGGCGGGCGTCCGCTTGGGGGCCAGGCATCTGTACGGGCAGCGTTGGGTTGGTGGCGGGGGTAGCCGACGCCGTAATGGCCGCGCATTCCGATCATTTCGTGGTATTCGCGCCACTCGGGCGCCAGATAGTCGGAGATAATCTGATTGAAGACGGGGTCATCGTAGACGTCAAAGTTGTGAATGTCGGTATCTATCACCGCCAGCTTGGTCTTCTCTACGAGTCGCGGTTGTTCGGTGATCTCAAGATCGAGAGTCATGGCAGATCTCCCTAGAGTCGGTAAAATGAGCGGGCGTTTTCCGACCAGATATTGGAATTGAGCGGTTCGGGCAACTCCACCGGCCAGGCGTCACTGTCATCATCAAAGTGCCAGTGCGGGTAGTCGGTTGCGAACATGAGCAAAGTGTCCGATTCCAGCTGTTCAATAGTCTGCAGGATGTAGCGGGGGTCGGGCGGGGCGCCGACCGGTTGCACTGTCAGTCGCATGTGATCGCGAATGTAGTCGGATGGTGCGCGCCTAACCCAGGGGGTATTGGAACGCAGGCCCTTCCACTCCTTGTCCAGACGCCACATAAGAGAAGGCATCCAGACGAATCCGCCTTCAATGAGGGCGATGCGCAGGTCGGGGAAGCGGTCGAACACGCCTTCGGCGATGATGCTAATGACCTGGGACTGAAATACCTGTGCCATGCCGGCGTGCTCTTCGAGATATGTCGAAGGCCAACCGACCGGCGTTGGCGGGTTGCCGGGGGCACCGCCGAAATTGATGCCGACAACCAGATTGTGCTCGACTGCAGCTGCGAACAGCGGATCGTAGTAGCGGTTTCCGTAGGGGATAAAGGAGCGAACCGGAATGATCACCTGAACAAATTGCGGATGGTCGCCAAATCGATGTATCTCCTCGGCGGCGCGGGCCGGGGCCTGGCTGGGAACGACCAACGAGCCCCGTAGCCGCGGTTCGGGCGTCAACCACTCGTCTATTTGCCAGCGGTTGGCCGCGGTAGCCAAGTCTGCGGCCAGATCTTCCTGCCTCACACTTTGGACACGGTAGGAACAGTTCAGGATACCAGTTTCGGTGTTCCAAGGGGCCAATGCCTGCTCCCGAACCAGCTGAAGAGTGGAGCCGGCTTGCCCGCCCTCCGCAGGAATGGAACCTGGTCGAGCAGAGGTAGGGGCGCCGCGAGGATAGTCGTTGGCGTGGGGACCGTTGAAGGCCGACCCGCGGATATAGTCCTGCCAGTAGTCGGCCAAGTAAGGCATTAACTGCTCGACCGACGACACCTCATTGTGGATGTCACAGTCGATCACTGGAAGCGCAGGGGCAGGATTCTTCCCACCATTGACGGGTTGCGCTGCAGTTCGGCCGCGATTCGCGGGATTATGTCCGTTTTCGGACGCAGCCGAATGGGACTGCGGTGCATGTGCGCTTGCGGTCATGGATGCCTGCTCTCACGATTTGCGCAGTAGGGACTCTTCACCGTCCTGAGTTACGCAGATTCTACCGTTTTGCGGCCCTGGCGTCAACGCCAGACATGGTTGGGACCAGGGCAGACTCATCTGTGCGCGGACCCCAGATTCCCTCGCCCAGTGCATCCTCCAATGGGCACCGACACGATACAGGATTCGCCACGATTTCTTGTCTCATATTGACCCAACGGTCCTCTTTTTTTTGGTTTAAGTCGGAAAATGACGGGTTCTGTCGGTTCGAATCGTCATTTCTGGGCCTAAGTACCTGGCTACGTAGTTGTATCGCCACCGTTCCTGATGAGCTTTGGGTAGATGGACTGTGTGGCGTTTACAGAGTTGCTGCGGCCTACCTGATCCATCAGGTTTCCGATGGGAACGGGCCTAGACCTCCTGGAATCAGAGCGACCGCATCTGGAATTGGCGCCAAATTTATCAATGAGGCGGGTCTACAAGCGACGCTCCAATGCCTCTCAACCGGCAACACGGACCCTCGTAAATGTTGGATGCATTTGCCCTGGTTCAGATGGAGTCATGTCGTGCCAAGTCGTGATAAGTAGTGATAGGTAGTGGTAAGTCGAGGGGTTTGCCTTTTTTTCTTGAGTTCGCAGTCATTTCTTAACTGTTTCTTCGGGTTCGGGGTAGGCAATCAGTAGGCCACTTACAGAGTTACAGCGGCCTGCTACACTTCTCGAAATCCTGTTGGCCAGAGTCCTGGTCTGATTTTGGCTGTTCGCTCTCGGAAATGCAGTGCCGGTTTCGTTCGCTAAAGTCTTCGTACGCTCAGACTTGACCGTCTCCGCCTAAATGTCAATTTTCTGAGAGTCAGCGTTTGACGATGCCACCATTATATCACGCAAGTTGATGTGCTTGGTCGGCCATTTTTGCAAGTTCTATTGGTTTCGCCTATCGCTCATCCGGCGATTATGTCTCAGTGCTATCGCGAGCTCCCACCGTCTTTCAGATGTTGCATTTACTGACGCTCAGCTTTTCCGGTCGCGTCAACGGTGTCACAGGACTTTCAGCTCAGAAGCGTTTGCCGAGAGGATTGACCGTGAATTCGGTCTCAGAGATGGAATCTCGTCAGGGTTTCACATTGGCGGACACACGCACGTGGCTGTCTTCAAGTTGCCAGAGGGTTGCGACCTCCGAAAACCTTGCCTCCGCGGGGGCCTTCACATATAATTTGCGGAAGTAAGAACCACGCCAATTTCCCAACAGGAACTGATCGCAGATGGATGCCCAGACTCAGCCACGCCAGCGACTCTTGTATCTGCATGCGCGGACTCCAAGCGTGTTTTCGGAGATACTAGGGTATACACTGATAGAACCGGTCAAGGGATTTCAGGTCGAAATCAGCGGCGGGGAGTTTGAATGGCCTTACACGACCATACATGACGCCGTTGTTGACGGCTGGCAGATTGTTCAGTTCCCGCACTTGCAGTCCCCCTTTAGCGATACCGATCTCGATGTTGTTGGCTATGAGTTCATCTTGCAGAAGATGGAGGTAATTTCATGACAGACACCGAATATCTGTTGACTGACGTTGACATGGCGCGCTTTCTGGTAAACGGCTATCACGTGATCGAATTGGAACTGCCTGCAGGTTTGAATGAGCACATTGTTGAACAGCTCGACGGGCTGACCGCGAACCCTGGCGACGCGATAACCGAATCGGTGCCTGAGCTGTGGCAGGTGGTAGAGCATCCGCAAGTGCGAGGCGCGCTTATCAGTCTTCTTGGTGAGGACTATGCTGTAAATTCACACCGGCACTGGCACTGCAAACTGCCCGGTTCGGGCGACATGCAGTGGCACCAGGACGGGACGAACGATCGCGGCACGACGATCGATCGCTTGCTTGGGCTGTACTATCCACACACAATCACTGCGGAGATGGGCCCTACGGTCATCGTTCCGGGGACGCAGTTCCGCAATGCGCCGACGGATAGAATGGCGACCTATTCCAATATTCGCGGCCAGGTGCCCTTGACTGTGCCGGCTGGCTCTTTCGCAATCACTCACTACGATCTGTGGCACGGCACGGCCAGCAATCGATCAGGTGTCAAGCGCCACATGATCAAGTTCCTGTTTAACCGTACGAGCGGGAACAGTGCCCCGTCATGGAACCATGACCCGGAGGCGCTAGAGCGAGAGCGCGATTGGGACGCGCGCGACAAAGCGCAGGATGCGGTTAACATACTTTCCTTTGGCAATCCATTGGGGGTCTCACAGAGCGATCACTACAAGGAGCGGATAATCCGCCATGCGTGCTGGCAGGAGTTGATGGGGAATCATGAGCAACAAGAGGCACGCCGATTCTAGAAACTCGGACCAGGTAGCGTAGTTTTGAAGCCAGGTCGGCCTTTCAACGCACGGAGTTTATTGTCTCGGAGGCGAACCACTCTCGCTTCCTAATATTATTCACTGACCAATTGAGAGATCATGAGAGGTAGCGGATATGGATGAGCTTGCCAGTTACAATCGAGAGCGCTGGAATGGATTGGCACGCGCCGGCGTCCTGTACTCGCGGCCCAAATTGGAGTTGGACGAAACCGCAGCGCGAGAGATGGTGGACGAGGCGGGCTTGCTCGGTGACGTGCAGGATAAACGTATACTGTTGCTTGCAGGCGGGGGAGGACAGCAGTCGGCAGCGTTGGGTCTTCTGGGGGCAAAGGTAACCGTACTTGATCTGTCCGATGAGCAGTTGGAGAAGGATCGGGTGGCGGCCGAACATTATGGGCACTCGCCCGTTCTCCTGCAGGGCGACATGCGGGACCTTTCCCGATTCAGTGAGGACTCTTTCGACATCGTCTACCAGCCTTATTCGATTAACTTTGTGCCCGAGGTCCGCACTGTCTTTTCCGGGGTGGCGCGGGTTCTAAAGGCGGGCGGTCTGTATCGCGTGCAGTGGCACAATCCGTATACGCAGACCTTCAACCCGGACGACTACGATCCGGTCAGGGGATATTCGTCTAATTCGATATACAGGGATGGCGAGGTTGACGTCGTGGCCATATATGGCACCGATACCTGGGGCGTTGAAGGTGAGGATGGCTCCACGATAGAATTACCGGGCCCCAGGGAGTTTCGGCACACGATGCCGACATTCGTCAACGGCTTGATTGCCAGCGGGTTCGAGATCCTGGAGTTCAGTGAGCACACGACCTGGGAGGAAGACCCGGAGCCGGGCTCGTGGGAGCATTACAAGGCGGTCAGCCCGCCGTATCTGGCGTTCTGGACGCGGAGGAGGGGCAACAGCGTCTGACGAATCTGCCTAACGAAGCCTGGCGCACCGGTCACCAGACGGGAAGTACGAAAGGATCTGCCGTCCTATCAACCTCTTGTTTGAGCATTTGGCGGTGCTCAGACAGAGTTTTTGCGTAATCCGGCTGGTCGGCCAGGTTGTTCGTCTCGCCAGGGTCGGCTTCCAGGTTAAAGAGCATTTCCGGGCGCTGTCCGTGTGAAAAGGCGAAATATTTGTAGCGGGCCGTGCGGATCATGCGGCCCTTTTTTGTTTCATCGTCCAAGAACGGCTGTAGCTCTGTCACCAGGTGCGAGCGCCCCGGCAGTGCCGGATTCTCGATTACCGGGCGAACAGTTTGCCCGTCTATTCCTTCCGGGGCGGCGATGTTTGCGTAGTCGCACAGCGTCGGCAACAGGTCTACGCCGGAAACGAGGTGCGTGCGGTCCATGTGATTCTCTGGAACCGCCCCCGGCAGCCTAATTGCCAAAGGCACTCTGACGACTTCCTCCCACAGCATGAGTTTGGTGACCCATTTGTGGGCAGCCACTCCTTCACCGTGGTCGCTCGTCAGGACGACCAACGTGTCATCGGCGAGACCGCTCTCTTCCAGCGCCGCAAGCAACCTACCGATCTGCTCGTCGACCCTTTCGGTCAGGCGGTTGTATACATAGAGGTATCTGCGCCAGTCCATTTCGTCCCAGTCGTGGGTCCAGCTCATCTCGGGGCCGTACTCGGTGCGGTTACGGCAAAGGCCGACGAATTCCGGCTCGTCCGGGGCTGGCTGGAAGTTGGCGGGGAGCGGAGGCAGTTCGATGTCGGAAGGGACGTCGACAATATGCCGCCATTCCATCACCCAGTAGCAGATGTCGTGGGGGTTGTGGAGGGAAGCCACGAGCAGGAAAGGGTCATCGGATCCGGAGTCTTTCGGGCCCTGGCTTTGCAGGAACTCTACGGCATGGTCTGTCCAGATAGGGTCCGTGTCGGTGCCGAGTTGACGGGGTATCCCTACGGGGTATTCGTCGCAGAGGAACTCGAAGCCCTGACTGCCACCGGCTTCCTCGATACCTTGTTTTGGATTCGGCCCCAGATGAAGCTTGCCGGCGTAGAAGGGTCGGTAACCGGCCTGGCGAAAGTGTGCGCCCATCGTGGAGATGCCGGGGTTGACCGCAGGCCCGTTGACCTCGACGCCGGTCCGGTGCGGCAGCCGACCGGAGAGCAGGCTGCCTCGGGATGGACCGCAGACAGGTGAGGCGCAGTAGGAATTCAAAAAGGTCAGCCCACTTCGGACCAAGGAATCCATATGCGGCGTATGCGAGTTGTGATTGCCGTGTGCGCTTAGCGCGGCATGCGTCAGCTGGTCTGTAAGTATGACCAGGATATTTGGTCGATCAGACATGTGAAATTCCTGATTACAGTTGAGGCGGGGTTGGAAAGCAGCATCCCTTCCCTTTGTAGATGGGTGATGAACCAGGGCGCTGCTGGATCTGTTCAAACCTTACACGAGTTGAATCATGGTGTGCAAATCGACTGGACAATTGGCATGTCGACTGCCAGGTCAGGTGGTATTTTACATGCCAAAGCTACTCCTCTAAGCTGAGTTTTCCTGTCTTTTTGCCTCAAAGCCGCCTTAAGGGGCTCGCAACCGTCTGAGCAGTTCAGGCGAGCCCACCTCAGGGATTCTTTGCGCATTTTTGCGCATTGGACGAAAATTCGCGGAAGGACTAACAGGTCGACTTTTGGCTCAAAATCACAGCAAATGATCTTTCAACAGGAGTCTCCAAAATGCTAACAAAGACATTCGGAAAACTCGGCTGGCCCGTCTCTGCGGTTGGGTTGGGCGCATGGAATATCGGCAATCAGTGGGGGGATATTGATGACGTTACCGCCTGGTCGACCGTGCGGGCCGCATACGACGCAGGCATGACGCTGTTCGATGTTGCCGAATCTTACGGCATCCCAAACGGTCTGTCGGAGATGCGGGTTGGACAGGCGTTAGCCGGCATCCGTCACAACGTGATTCTGGTCAGCAAGATTGGTAACTGGGCACAACGCACGGGTGGAGAGATTCCCAAGAACAGTGTTGATTCGATCCGGATTTCCGGCCATGCGATCCTGGGGCGGCTGCGCACCGACTGGGTGGATGTGATACTCTGCCACAAAGGCAATCTTGAGGACCCGACAGTCTACCTGGAAGGGTTTGAGGCCCTGAAGGAGGAGGGGTGCCTGCGCGTTTACGGAATCTCGACCAACGACCTGAATGTTCTCAAGCGATTCAACCGCGAGGGAACTTGCAGTGTTGTGCAGGTGGACTACTCTCTTCTCAACCGCGAGCCGGAGAAGGCATTCCTGCCCTACTGCCAGGAGCACGGCATTGCCGTGATGGTAAGAGGTCCCCTGGCTAAAGGCCTGTTGTCTGGCCGCTATACGAAGGGGGCAGTTTTTACGGATACCGTTCGGGCAAGCTGGAACGAGGGCGGTACGCAGCAGGACCAGTTCGAGGCACGTGCTGTGCAGGTTGGACGGCTCAGCGAGGTCGTCTCACCAGGAGAAGAGATGGTACAGGCCGCGATTCGCTATACGTTCAGTCACCCGGCCGTGTCTGTTTCGATTCCCGGTGCAAAGTCGCCTGTGCAGGCGCAAACGAACGCCGATGCAGGCAGCCGGGCACTCTCCGACGAGGAGACGGACAGTCTGCGGGCGGCGATCGACGTGTAGCCCAATTTGGGGACAGTGAATTCGCCCTTCATGACTTGATGGCGGAGAGAGCTGCCTCTGATTCGCCAAGGCCTGCCAGGAGAAGGTGAAGTCGCTCGTTCCTCATAGTGAACGCGGCATTCGAACGATATTCCGCCTTAGCGTTCTGAGCACAAGGGGAAGAACAGGAAGAAACAATGAAAATAACCGACATCAAGACCTATCCCGCGTGGGTGGGCCAACGCAATCAGATGATCGTCAAGGTTGAGACAGACGAGGGTCTACATGGTTGGGGGGAAGCGGGTTTGTCCGGCCGGGAGCTGGCGGTTACGGGTGCTGTAAACCACTACCGGGAGTTCCTAATCGGCCGCGATCCGTTGCGTATGGGGGCGTTGTGGCAGGAGATGTACCGGAGCCAGTATTTCGAAGGCGGCCGCGTTTTGACCGCGGCTATTTCGGCGATTGACATTGCTCTATACGACATTGCGGGCAAGGCGCTCAATGTTCCGGTGTATCAGTTGCTGGGTGGAAAGCAGCGGGAGTTGGTTCCCTGCTTCGCTTCTACGGGAGGATCGACGAAAGAGGAGTTGATCGAGAATGTCCAGTTGCTGGTGGATTTGGGCTGGCCCGCCATCCGAGCCGGTCGCAGCGCCGCTCGCGACGAGGGAGAGCCTGACTTTATCTTCGAACCGCGCGAATCTCTGGGCATAACGGCGCAGTGGCTGACTGCCGTACGCGAGGCGATCGGGCCGGAGCCTGTGATGGGAATTGACTACCACCATCGCTTGAGTGTGGCCGAGGCGGCGTCCTTCTGCCAGCGCATGCCTTCGGGTACGCTTGACTTTCTGGAAGAGCCTATCCGTGATGAGACGCCCGAAGCGTACGAGGCGCTGCGCAGCATGACCGACGTCCCCTTTGCCATCGGCGAAGAGTTTTCCAGCAAGTGGCAGTTCCTGCCTTACATCGAGCGGGGCATTACGCAGTTTGCGCGCATCGACGTATGCAACGTAGGGGGATTGACGGAGGCGGTCAAGGTGGCGGCGATGGCGGAGGCGCACTACATCGATTTGATGCCCCACAATCCACTTGGCCCGATTTGCAGCGCTGCGACGGTCCACCTTGCGGCCGCGGTCCCGAACTTTGCCTGGCTTGAGGTGCGAGTTTCACCGACCGAGGAAGGCAGGTTCTATGACGAGGACTGGTTCCCTGAGCAGCCGGAGCTGGACGGGTACTATTATGTTGTGCCTGACGGTCCCGGTTTAGGAGTAGAGTTCAATGAGGAACGGGCGCAGGCGGAAGGGTTTCGTTTCTGGGAGGCTCCTCATCTGCGGCGCCGCGATGGCTCTTATACGAACTGGTAAACTGGCTGGTCAGGCCTAAAGAACAACCATTCTTCCTTGTGTTCGGCCAGGATTCTTCTCAGCTGAGGGAGAGTGGTGGAAAGAACATTTTTTGTGAACATAAAGCAGGCAGTGCCATTTTTGAAAGTCTCGGACATGAAGGCATCGATTCGTTTCTATGTGGACGGATTGGGTTGCGAAATCACGCAGAAGTGGGAGCCTGATGGGCAGCTGCGCTGGTGCTGGCTGAAGTTGGGAGAGGCGGCGCTGATGTTACAGCAGTTCCCTACTTCGGGTCACGACTCCTGGTCGCCGTCGGGACAGGTGGGAGAGGGTGTTACGATCGTCTTGATTTGTGAAGACGCGTTGCAGTTCTACGACGAGGTCATGGCGCGCGGGCTCGATGCTACACGACCCTTTGTGAGCAACGGCATGTGGCTTACGTCGCTGACCGACCCCGATGGATTCAGGCTCGACTTCGAGAGCGATACTGACGTTCCCGAAGGTACGCGATTGGGGGAGGAAGGTTGAGGTCTCATCTTCGGATCGGCAACAGTTCCGGCACCGGAATACGCTAAAACGAGGTGGGGCTGTTCTGTGGGCCAAGCGCACCTCTTCCGTTTTCACTCAATGCCGTTTTCCTCACTCTTGGAGGCTGTTGCCTTCTCGGACTGACGGAGGTCTTGAGGAGGCCGACCACCCACTCTACGATTGTTCGAGACCCCATCGGAATCTTGACAGCAGCGGCTATGTTAGGCGAAAGAGTTGCCCCCGCCATCGCTTGGCGGGGGCAGTTGGTTGAGCCGGGCCAGGCTCCTGGTGCACAGGTAGTTGGCTTTTGAGCTACGCGCCGATGGTGGCGCAAAGGGTATGACCTGCCGGTCATTGGGACAAGCCGGCTCAAGGTACAGCGGCTACCGTCCCAGCCTCAGGCTGAGAAGGTATGGAACTGAAGATTCCTTCGTTGCTTGTGTCGATCTGGACTTCCGCGACTTTCCTACCTGTTCTTTGCGTTCCGCACCAGGCGGAAATAAGGCTGCTATCCGGGAGAGCGAGAAAGCTCAGACTCATTGAATTTGGAGTCGTAGCAAGGACGGCGTTCTCCAAAGAGAAATAAGTAGTTGAGTTGGTGCTGGACCGGTAGAAGAGCTTGTAGAGATCCGTACAGAGGTCTGCATCGGTCCAGCTGACTTCGAGATCGATGTTGCCATTATCCGGCAGAGTCAGCTCGATGGTTATCGAATTTACGACAACCTGTTGTGTTGGGGCGGCCTCGATCGTGGAGGTTTCTTCCAGAATCGTGGTTGCCTGCAGTGCCGGGTCCTCCTCGGTGGCAGCCGCAACGGTGCTTGAGGAGAGTTGCGTAACTCCGGCAAGAAGACCGGCAAGATTTGTAAGATCGCGGAAGACCCATGTCTGACCTGTTACACCATACAGCTCTACCTGGAACCAGTCGGCCCCCGGGTTGACACTGATAATCTGAGCCCATGTTCCCTGTGAGATCGTAGTCACTATGCCGAAGCCAGTGCCCGGACCCGACCGAACGTTGAGAATCGGCGTGTCGACGATGGCGACTGGCAGCATCGCGATTTCAGTGGAGGTAATGCGCTTTACAATGTCAAGGTTTCCGACCAGAACAGTGAGATCCTCGCGGATCCAGCCCAACTGACTTAGTCCGTCGATTTCGACCAGATACCAGGCTTCGTCGGGGCTGAGCCCAAAAACCCTAGCACGAGTACCTTGGGGAACGGCCTTCAGGATACCGTAAGTCAGGCCCGGGCCTACACGGACATTTGCCAGGGCAGGATAGGTGACCGCGATTGGTCGATCGACATTTGTGGGTGTGTTTGGCTGACTCGCTTGCCCAGAGCCGATCCGCCTAACGCCAGCAAGTGAACCGACAACCGTCGTCAGCTCCCGATAGATCCAGGCTGGTTCGACCAAGCTGTCCAGCTCCACCAGGAGCCATTCGTCTTGCGGGTCGATTCCGACAATCTCTGCCCTCGTGCCTTTCACAACCGTTGTAAGGGTCTCGTATTCTGTTCCCGGACCCCTGCGAACGTTCAGGATAGCGGGGATGGTGACCGCGACCGGGTTGGCGCTGCACGTGTCAGGTTCGTCCACGTCTGCGAAGGTGTATCCGTCCACTTCTGCTAACGTATACTGCTTGACGCCTCCAAGGAAACCATTGACGGTGGTCAGACTTGCGTAGATCCAGGCAGGCCTACCTAGATTTTCCAGTCTGACCATATACCACTCTGCGAGAGGGCCGATGCCAACGATTGTAGCCTCCGTCCCTTTGGGAACCGTTGTCAAGATTTCGTAGTCAAGCCCCGGTCCAGCGCGCACGTTCATAGTTGCCGGCGTAGTCGTTGCCAGGGGGCCGTCGACCGACTTCGGAATGATATCGATTTCCCAACGAGAGAGGAATCGAACGCCATCCAGTGCGCCTTCGACCCTGGTAAGGTTCTGGCAGACCCACACCAGGTTGCCGACTTCAGCAATCTGGACCTGGAACCATGCGTCAGCAGGATCCCTGCCATAAATGTTACCACGAGTCCCTTGAGGAACAGTCGTGATTACCTCGTAGTCGCGCCCCGGTCCTCTGCGTACGTTCAGCCAGGAGGGTAATGTAACCGCTACCGGAACGGGAGAAGGCGACCATTGTTGCTGTTGCGACGGTGGGGGAGACGAGGCGGGGGGAACATACTTTTTCTGGTTGTTCGAGTTTCCTGAGCTTCCTGAGTTTTTCTTAGTGTTTGAGCCACCGCCCTGATTGCCGCCTCCTTTGTTGCCACCCTGGTTGTTGTCCTGATTGCCGCCGCCCTGGTTGTTTTCGCCCTGGTTGCCTCGTCCCTGGTTATTGCTGCCCTGGTTGGTGCCGCCCTGGCCGTTGCCACTGACGGTTATGGTGAAGGC
>JAPPKT010000337.1 GCA_028819675.1 Caldilineaceae bacterium
GGGGGCGAGGGCAGGCACAAGGCCTGCCCCTACGGGACCGTTTCAGGGGTGTGGTGGGGTCGACGCATGAAGGGGGAGGGCAGGCACAAGGCCTGCCCCTACGGGTCCGTTTCAGGGGTGTGGTGAGGACGATGCGTGAGGGGGGCGAGGGGTTAGTGGGGGAGGCACCTGGTGGGCGAGAGGTGTGAAAAGGAGTGAGGAGAGAGGGGCTGGGGGATGTAGCGCTTCAGACTTGACTTTGCGTGGTGAGGGCTTGGGACCAGGGTTGGGGTTGGGAGGTGACGGGTTGGGCGGTGTCGGCGGCCTGGGCGGCGAGGATGTCGAGGTAACGGTCCTGGCAGGCTTCGGCTAGGGAGTAGGGCGGATCGCCTCCGCGGACGTAGTCGGCCATGCGGAGGAGGAGGTCGGCGACGGCGATTTCGTCGTCGGAGAGCTCGGCGGGGAGGGTGGGGTTGCGGTACCACCAGTGTTCGCCGGCCTGGATGCCCTTGAGGTAGTTGCCTTCGAGGTTGCCTTCGTGGCCGGCGCTGCGGCGGGTGAAGGTGAGGTGGATGGGTGTGCGGAAGTCCTGGAGGTAGGCGGCTTTGTCGTCGATGATTTCGCCGCGCTCGCCGCGCACGAGGAGGCGCTGGCCGCGGACCCAGGAGAAGTACTGGTCGGAGGTGAAGTCGAGGATGCCGAGGCGGTCGCCGAAGTCGAAGGTTGCGATGAGTTGATTGGAGTCGGCGACTTTTTCTTCGAGGGGCGGGCCTTGGCGGGTGGGGCCCTGGAGGATGGGCGAGGTGAAGCGGCGGGCGGTGACGGTTGCCTGTTCGGCGCCGACGCCGAGGAAGCGGCGGATGAGGCTGATGCCGTGATAGCCGTGACAGGCGGAGAGCTGGACCTGGCTGATGGGTCCGAGACGGCCGCTGTGGGCGAAGGCGAGGCGGGCGGCGTGGTGGGGCTGGCGATGGAACTGTTCGGCGACCTGGATGCGGGCGCCCTGCTCCTGCAGAGCCCAAAGTTCGGTCATTTCTTCGACGGTGGTCGCGGGAGGCGTTTCGGAAAGGACGGGCATATCCTGTTCTACAAGCTGGCGAATGATAGTCGGATTCGCCGGCAAGGAGACGCTGGTGACGACGAAGTCGGGCGTTTCGGCCGCGATCATTTCGGAGGGTGAGCGGTAGAGGTTGACGCCGTAAGCGTCGGCGAGGTCGAAGGCGCGCTGGGGGCGGCGGGCGGCGAGACCGGCGACCTGCAGTTTCTCTGGGAGGGCGCGGGCGGTGCGCAGGAACCAGTTTACGCGCCATCCGGCGCCGACGATGCCAAAGCGGGCAGTCATTTGTCCTCCTTCTGAGCGGTGCGAAGGGTTGGGTCATCTTGTTGCGGGCGAGGGGGTAGTCGGCGTCCGTTGCGACCGCCGCCCTGGCCGGTGTAGGGGAGGCCAGGCTGCCAGTCGACGGGAGGCGGGGGCGTATAGGCGTCGAGGGGAAGGGAAACGGGCAGGCCGCCGTTGCGACAGGAAACGTAGGCGGCTTCACAGAGTTCGAGGGCGGCCAGCGATCCTTCGGCGACCGTGTAGTCGGGTTGGGCGCGGTCGATCTGGGCGGCGAGGTTTTCGAGGTGGCGCTGGTGAAGGACGGTGGGGCCCGGGTTGAATTCGAACAGCCGGCCTTGCGGATATTCGGCGTTAAGTATGCGGTAGCGGGGTTCCCAGCCGTAGAAGTCGATCGTTCCGAGCGTGCCGACGAGGCGGAAGAGGGTATTCTCGACCTGTTCCGAGAAGGTAACGTAGTCGCCGGTATTCATGACGACGCGGGTGCCGGAGGAGGTCTGGGCGTAGGTGACGGCGAGCGTTTCGACCTGCATGCTGTCGCGATATGTGCGGGTGCTGGCATCGCAGGCGGCCAGAACGTATTCGATGGGCTCGCGCCTGGTCAGTTCGACGAAAAAGTTGAGCCAGTGGATGCCGGCGTTGATGATGTCCCAGCCACTGCACTGGATTTCGACGAGTTTGAGCTGGCCGATCTCGCCGGCGTGGACGCGTTTGAGGACCTGGGTGCTGTGGTCGGCGACGAGGAGGCCATGGGGTACGGCCATGGGCAGGTTTCTGGCGCGGATTAGGTCCAGGATCCGGCGGCCGCTGGCGTGCGTGTCCGCCAGGGGCTTTTCGACGAGGATGCCTTTGAGAGAGAGTTTTAGAGCGGCCTGGGTAACCGCGAGATGGGAGGGGGGCCAGGTGGAGACACAGACGACGTCGGTGGGGCAGGCTGCGAACAGTTCGGCGTGGCTCGAAAATGTGCGGACACCGGGGTAGGTCTCGCGGACGGCTTTGCGGGCCTCGGCCTGGATGTCAGCGACGGCGACGAGGTTGAAGCGCGGGGAGGCGGAGAGGGCGGTCATGCTGATTCTGCCGCCGACGCCGGCGCCGATGACTGCGGCGGTGTATTTGCGGGACACTTTTGTTGCTCCTAGTACGTAATGCGTTTTGCGCTGTTTATGCAGAGAGATGATCGCGAGCCAGGGCTTTTTTTGCTACTTTTCTCGCCACGGCATTCTCCAGAGACCGAGGGACATGGCGACCAGGGCGATAACAGAGAGTATTACTATTTCCGCCCAAACGTCTGCCCTGCCTGACAGGGATTTTTCGATGGCGTCGGCAGCGTAGCGCAGAGGCGAGATGTAGCCAATCAGCTTCATGAGAAGGGGGGCCTGGTCCATTGTGAAGTAAACCGGGGACAGGGCGGCCAGGACGAGGGACAGGAGGCCGGTGGCGATGTTGCCGGCCTGTGCTG
>JAPPKT010000160.1 GCA_028819675.1 Caldilineaceae bacterium
GTCTTTCCATCTCGGCCACGAGATTGGGCATGTCGCCAGCCTCGATGTAGGGGGTTAGCGAGGCAAATAGCCCTTGCGGGCCGAACTCGTGCGCAATGTCCATCGGCGTCCCGGTTGAATCGGCCGGCAGGCCTAACTGCATGATGTCGGGCAGATCACCGGAGGCCAGGGTGGTGGCGATCCGCTCGCCGAGAAACTCGCGCGGGATCTGGCGGAACGCATAGCTGAAGCCGGTCCGGTCGGCCAGCAGCTGCATCGAGTAGGTCTCAGGCGTGATATCTCCAAAGACACCTTCGGGCGCGATCATCAACTCCAACTCGACGGCCCCGGTGGACTCGGCGGTCGCGGGCGCCTGTGGAACGCAGCCCACCAGGAGCATGCTCAAAACAATGAGCACGCAAGCAGATAACGACAGGTTGAGCTTCTTCATTTCCATCTCCTCTACTGTGTATAAGGCGGATGAATCGCAGACTCTATAGAGTATAGGCTGAAGCCAAAGTTTCACTCGATTAGACCACCTCCTTCCCTCGATTCGACGATAGCGCGGCCGGGGTTACCCCTTGATCGCGCCGACCAGTGTGCCCTGTACAAAGTACTTCTGGACAAAGGGATATACCAGCAGGATCGGACCCAAGGTCACGATGACGGTTGCCATCTTTACCTGCCTAAAAAACGCCTTCGCCTGCAAAGTGTCGGCGTAGTTCCCCTGCACCACCTCCCCTGTGGCTCCCCGTATCAGCATCCGCCGCAGCATGATGGTCAAGGGGAACTTTTCCGAGTTGTTGAGATAGAGCAGCGGATTGAAAAAGTCATTCCAGATTGCCACGGCAACAAACAGCGCGATGGTCGCCAGTATCGGTTTGGACAGGGGCACGATGATCTGCAACAGGATGCGAAAATCGCTGGCGCCGTCCACGCGGGCGGCGTCCTTAAGCTCGCGCGGTATGGTCGAGATATTGGCCCGCACCAGGATGATAAACCAGAAGTTAAAGGCAACCGGCAGGGTAATCACCCAGATCGTATTCAGCAGTCCATAACTCTGGTAGGTCAGGTAGGTGGGGATCAGGCCGGCAGAAAAGAACAGCGTCAACCCCAGGATCAGGCTGATCGGACCGCGCAAGCGAAAACGCGGCTCCGAGAGCGGGTATGCCGCCAGCAGGCAGACTATCAGTGTGAAGGTCGTGCCAAGCACCGTGTAGAGGATCGAGTTCCGGTACGCCCGCACGACCGCGTTCGCCCTCGCAATGGCCTCGTACGCCTCCACGTTGAAGCCAATCGGAAACAGCTTCACCGATTGCCGCCACACGGCTTCGCCGTCGCTCACCGAGATCGAAAAGACGTACAGCAGCGGGTAGAGCATCAGGCAACTGAACCCGATCAGGAACAGGTAGTTCAGATAGTCGAACAACCGCATCTTTCTCAGGGTATGCACGGTCTACACCTCGCTACCACAGTCCCTCGCGGTCCTCATTGGTTCGCTTTACGATGTAGTTGGCCGCCACCACCAGAGCGAAGGCCACGATGGAGTCGAAAAACCCGATCGCCGCGCCGTAGCTGAAGTCAAACTTTATCAGCCCGCGGCGGTAGACATAGGTCGCGATGACGTCCGAAACACTGTAGGTGGCCGGTTGCTGCAGCAGGAACGCTCTCTCAAATCCCACCGAAACGATCGACGAGACAGAGAGAATCAGCGTGACACTGATCACCGGCAGCAGTCCGGGCAGGGTGACGTACAGGATACGCTGCCAGCGCGACGCGCCGTCCACGATCGCGGCTTCATACAGTTCCGGTGGAATGCCTGTCAGTGCAGCCAGGTAGATGATTGAGCCCCAGCCAACGCCCTGCCAGACGACGGAGCCGACGTACAGCGGCCGAAACCACGCCGGCGAGCCCAGGATGCGCCACTTTTCTCCGGTCAGGGCAACCGCCATCTGGTTGACGATGCCGTCGGAACTGAAAAAGTCATACATCAGACCGACGATCACCACCACAGCGACGAAATGCGGCAGGTAGCTGATCGACTGGGTCACTCGCTTAAAGAGGCCGTGCTGCTGTTTGACTTCGTTGAGCAGCACCGCGAAAACGATCGGCAGCGGATAGGAGATCACCAGCGTCCAGAAGCCGAGCACGACTGTGTTTTTTACCACGCGGAAGAAAAAGGGGTCCTCGAAGAACTTGAGGAAATTCTCCAGCCCCACCCATTCGCTGCCCCTGACCCCGGCTACGATGTTGTAATCTTTGAAGGCGATCTGCAGGCCGTACAGGGGATAGAAGCGAAAGAGGAAAAAACCGATCAGCACAGGCAGGATCATCACGTAGAGCTGCCAGTTATTGCGAAATTCTCTCTCCAGCCGCCCGCGCCAGTCGTGCAGGCGTGAGCGGGGGTCGGGCAATTCCGAAACCAGCGCAGCGCCTGTTGTCACATCTTCTCGCATGGTTACACCTTGAAACTGCTAGTGAGAATATGACTCTTAACTTACGCCTGCAAGAGCTGTTGGGGGCTGACCTCAGGCAGGGCCTGATTACTGACTGGTTGCGGCGCTTACGGTCTCTTAGGTAAGAACTGCGAGGAAAAGATGATGCTGCGGATTCGAATACAAGATGTCAGACATCGCATACCCGTGCGCAGTCTACTGGATCACCGATTCACTGTCAAGCAAATGAAATTTCCGGGTGAATCCAAGATTTGGGGTGGGAACAGTCTGGCGGGGAATCGGCGCCAGCGGTGGCTGGCGTTGTTTACCGTCTTTGGGCGAGACGCAGTGCAGGCG
>JAPPKT010000116.1 GCA_028819675.1 Caldilineaceae bacterium
CCATAACCAGCTACTACGCCGATTTTGCGCAGAGCGGGGGCGTACTATTGGACCTGTGTATTCACGACATCGACTACCAGCGCTGGTGTTTCGGAGAAGTCGAGCGTGTCTTCGCACGGGGAATGATGTACGCAGGTAAGGAACCGAAGGACCACGCGCTGATTACGCTGCGCTTCGCAAACGGGGCAGTTGGCCACATTGAGGGAAGCTGGTCTTACCCCCGCGGGCACTCTGCGACCCGCATCGAAATCGCTGGCACAGGCGGGATCATTGAGTGGGACTCGCGGGCGCGGGCGCCGGTGGAGGTGGCCCTGGCGCAGGAGGACGGTAGCCTGGCGTCGTCTGGAAGTTCACCGACGGCGCCCCAGCATGACCCTTACTATGCTGAGCTGGCACACTTTGTGCGTTGCGCCGAGGCGAAAGAGCCGTTCCTGGTTACACCCCATGACGGGATGATGGCGGTGAGAATCGCACAGGCTGCAATCGACAGCCTGCAGTCAGGAAAACCTCAGTATATCAGGTAGCACAGTTCAATCAGTGGTCTTTGCAGTGGGTCCGATTCCGTTTGCGTGTTGCAACAGATTGCAGGTCGATACGGTTCTGGATCTACTGCCGCAGCGATATAGTCCAATCCAGAGCAAGAGGAAAACCATTAGATGTCAGACATTCGAATCGGCATGCTCAGCTTTGCCCACATGCATGCGGTCAGCTACGTTCACTTCCTTTCTCATATGGAGGGCGTAGCTATTGCAGGAATCTACGACGATGACTATGACCGGGGGGGCCGATTTGCCGCCCAGTATGACGTGCCCTATTTCAGACGGGTAGAGGGTTTGTTGGACCAGGAGTTGGACGGGGTGATCATCTGTTCAGAGAATGCGCTGCATGCGCCACTGGTTCTGCAGTCTGCCGGTCGTGTTGACGGTATACTTTGCGAAAAGCCCATTGCCACGACGGTGGAAGATGGGTTGGAGATGATTGAGCGCTGCAGGGAGACAGACACGAAACTGCAGATCGCCTTTCCGATGCGTTTTGCCCCGCCGGTGATGGAGTTGAAACAACAGTTGGATGCGGGCGTTCTGGGTGAAATCTACAGCGTCAAGAGTACCAATCATGGCTCTATGCCCGGCCGCTGGTTTGTCGACCGCAAACTGGCTGGCGGCGGAGCGGTGATTGATCACACAGTGCATGTAGTCGACCTGCTGCGCTGGTTCTGGGACACGGAGGTTGAGGAGGTCTACGCCGAGGTCGGTCATGAACTGCTGCATCCAGGTCTTGGCATTGACGATGCAGGACTGCTGAGTTTCCAGCTGAAGAATGGCGTCTTCGGAACACTGGACACGAGCTGGTCGCGGCCGGAGAGCTACCCGACCTGGGGGGACGTGAAGCTGGATGTCCTCGGGGAGAATGGATTGATCAGTGTCGACGCTTTCGAACAGAACTTGCAGGTGAGTTCGGAGGAAGAGGGCAAGACTTTCTGGGTGAATTGGGGCAGCAGCGGCGACGAGGGACTGGTGGCTGATTTTGTTGACATGATCTGCAAGGACCGGGAGCCTTCTGTAAGCGGCGAGGACGGGCTGCGAGCATTGGAAGTTGCGCTGGCCGCCTATGAGTCGGCGAGGCGGGCCGAGCCTATACTGTTGTGATTGAAGAAAGAGAGATACTTGCTTCCTGCCCAACTGAGCGCAGAGGAATATACCGTTCGACATTTTTCCTAAGAAGGCACCTAACTCTCAGATGACAAATGAGTCAAAAAACTGTCCTGAGTGCACGCAGAATTCTCCTTAGTGAGCCCCTCTTTTTCGACACTGAGACAACGGGTCTGGACAGATTCGCTGAGATCGTCGAGATCGGTGTTGTGGATGCGACCGGCCAGACAGTGCTCGATAGTCTGGTGCGTCCGAAGCGACGCATACCTGCCGACGCTACATCGGTACATGGTATCACCAACGAAATGGTGCTGGACGCCCCAACGTGGCCGGAGATCTGGCCAGAGGTGAAGCGTCTCTTTGCCGACCGACGAGTGGGCACATTCAATGCCGATTTTGATCTTCGCATGATGCGGCAGTCGCATGAGCAGCGTGATCTGCCATGGGAGGATATGGGCGGGAGGGCCTTCTGCGTGATGAAGATGTACGCCCGATACTATAGTGAACTTGTAGGTGTCGGCAAAATAAAATGGCAGAGCCTGCAGCGCGCGGGTCAGCAGTGCGGCATCCCCTTGCCCAACAGTCACAGAGCAGTGGACGATGCGAGGCTGACAAGCGCCGTATTCCGGCACATGGCGGGGCGTGAAGATTCTCCATGACCTGGAGAAGCCTACCCTCAAAGAGCAAAACAGTCGACCAGAAGTTGAAGGCGTTCCTTCGAGGGAGAACGCAGTTGGCTGAGGAACGCCTGGACTGGTCGGGTGGAGGCAGGGAGCTCGTACAGACTCGAACTACCTACGCGCTGACCCCGTCGGATTCACCGCCGTTGAGCCTTGTAACGTCCGTCAGGGCTATTCTGATGCGAGGCCCGCAGGTCATGGTAATGCGAGATCCTGACGGGGAGCATATCGTGCCCGGGGGACGTCTGGTTGTTGGTGAAGGGCTGCTAGAAGCCTTGAGGCGGGAACTGTTGGAGGAGACAGGCTGGAGTGTTCAGGGGGAACCAGAGCTCATTGGCCTGTTTCACTTCCATATCCACACACCAAAGCCGGCAGGCCACCGTTACCCCTATCCGGAATTTCTTCAGATGCTTTACAGGGCGGAGGCTGAGGACTATTTCCCGGAGGCTATGGAAGTAGACGGATTCGAGGTGGGCGCCGAGTTCCGGGCAATTTCGGAGGTTCGGCGACTGACTCTTTCTCAGGGCGAGGTCGCGCTTTTACGATTACTGCGCCGAACCATATGAATCCCGCCGGCACACAGAGCGGGTACGGCCTGGTCATCGCCTTTATGATTGTCGCCAAGAATCGCTTTCCAGAGCGCGGCAAGGATCCTTGATCTGACGGCGATTTGGCTCTGAGAGAACATCATGATCGACTGCCTGCCGGATCCGCTGGCAGATGGTAGAGCGGACGCCAGCCCATTAACTGCTGACGTCTTGCAGGCTCCGATCAGTCTAAGATACGCGTAGGTCTCTCCGCCAGCAATCGCGAGAGCTGCGGATTTGCCAGCCCTAACCGCGACAGAGCTGCGAGAGAGAGCTGGCTACTGCACGGCAAACGGCCTCCTTTACTTGCTCCGCTCCTCCCTTACCTCAATCTTGACCGATACTTTGTGCGGCGCGCCGCCGCGAATGATGTGCAGAATCGTCTCTTTGCCTGTCAAGTCGCTTCGCAGAGCAGCTGCCAAATCCTCAGGCGTGAGGATTTTTTTGTTTTTAAGGTTGACGAGAATATCACCCACGACCAGGCCTCCCCGTTCGGCAGGGCTGTCAGGGGTAACGGAGTTGAAAAGTACTCCCGTCTCCTGACGCAGTTCACTTCTCAGGGCAGGGGGTAATTGAACGGTCTGCACGCCCACGCCCAGGTAGCCTCTACGTACTGAGCCATGTTTCAGTATGGCTTCCACCGTTGGCTCGACGGTGGTGCGGGTCAGAGCGATGCCGCCATCCCGACTCAAGGCAGAGGTTGACATGCCGACGACGCGCCCATCTGCGTCGACAATGGGGCCACCGGAAAAGCCTGGGTACATGACAAGGTCGGCGCGCACGTAATGGCTGATCCGAGTTCCGCCGTGTAGACGCCAGTCCTCACCCAGGGCGCTGAGAATGCCCATGGAAGCCTGGATGGTTGAGCCCGGCCGGCCGAGGGCGAACACCATGGCGCCTACGCGCAACTCTTCTTCGGGTGACCATAGGGAGGCTGCAAGGTCGTCGCGGTCGATGCGTAACACCGCCAGATCAATGGCAGGATCGCGTCCGACCAGGGTTGCATTCAGTTGGTCGCCGTCGGGCAGGGCGACTTTCACATCTTCAGTCCTGACAACGTGGTTAGCGGTAACGATAACACCTTCAGCTGACCAGACGAGTCCACTTGCGGGAATCCGGCGGCGGCCGTTTACCTGCACCACACTCTGCTCAGCAGATTCGACTACGGCCGCCATTGCATCAGCCATTGCCCTAAACTCTGTAGTCATATTTGTTCTCCATTAGAATCCTTCTTCTGAGAGGCGAAGCGCCATCAACAGTTAGTAAATCGTACGTTCTCAATGATAGCGCGGAGTCACCTTCACTTCATCCGCAGATCTGACTGGATTATCCCGTCAGTTCGGGTGGGAAGGAGGCACCAAGCGCTGCTTGCCTGTTTCAGGCTGTGCGCCAGCGTCGGTCTGAGCGGTCGCGGGGGTCAGAGGGTGAGAAGCCCCAGCCTGGTGGCGAGGACGACAGCTTCGGTGCGGCTGCTGACGTCTAACTTAGTGAGGACCGCTTGCACGTGGAATTTGGCGGTGTTCTCGCTGATGCCCAGTTGCAGACCGATGGCCCGGTTGGTCAGACCTTCAGCCAGCAGGGACAGCACTTCCAGTTCTCTGGGTGTGAGTGGTTCGGGGATGGACTGTTGGGAAGGCGCCGACGACATCCACAGAGGAGAAGCAAGGGAGGGGTCTGTAACTGAAAGACCTTCGGCGACAGAGTAGAGGGCGGCGTGCAGCTGACGCGCCTTGACACCACGAGGTAGAATTCCTGCAACGCCCATTTGACGCGCGGTCCCAGGAGAGTCGTCGTCGGGTAGCATGGCGATGACCGGCAGTCCGTCCTCGACCAGATCGGTTACTGTCTCCCAGACCTCAGTTGAATCATGAGCCGAGAAGTCCCAGCCCATATCCCAGACCAGGACGTCGGCGTTCCCCGTTTCTTCCTTGGTCAGTTGGGCCGGGGTCTCGACCAGGACCGCGACGATGGCCTGATCCAGATCAAGAATGGCCGCCAGGCCGTGCCTGCTCAGCGAGTCTTCTGCGAAGACTATTACGGTAAGCGAGTCCTCCTCGTGTCGTCGCATGGCGTGAATTTAATCACGAGCCTGGATTCCTGTCTGTGGGAACGATATCAATGTCTAACGGACCCCCGTTTTGGGAGTAAGGTGTTCGCCGTCCCTGGAATCGGTTGGCGTGGTGCGAGCCAAGTCAAGCGAGATTGGAAAGTTCGGCCAGAAGACGGTCCGTCTGTTCGGGGCGGCCGACAGATATACGAATGCAGTTGTCGAGGCCGGGCTTCTGGTAGTAGCGCACGAGGATGCCGCGCTGTTCGAGAGCCAGCTTGAGAGCGGCGGCGTCTCCGCTCCCAGTCGTCCTGAAGCCCTCAACACTGCAGAGGATGAAATTGGCGCTGGAAGGATAGGGCAGGAGGTACGGTACCTTTTGCAATGCTAAAAAGAGACGGTCGCGTTCCGCACGCATCTTCTCAACAGTCGAGAGCATCTCGTCGACATAGCGGAGGCTGGCAAGACCGGCTACTGTGGCAGCTACGTTTACGTTGTAAGGTTGCTTGAACTTCCAGATGATAGGCATCATCCAGGCAGGAAAGATACCGTAGCCCAGTCTCAGGCCTGCGATGCCTGCGGATTTGGAGAAGGTACGAATGATGACAAGATTGTCGTGGTCCAGGACCCAAGGCGTGCGGCTTGTTTCGACAGCGAATTCAACGTAGGCTTCATCCAACACGACGATCACGGGGAGTTCCAACAGCCGCAACAGGTCCTCATCGGGCAGCCAGTTGCCCGTAGGGTTGTTGGGCGAAGTGAGAAAGAGCAGCTTGGGGCAGGCCGATTCAGGGTCTTGGGCTGCGGCGTCGACCAGATCACAGATTGCCTCGACGTCGATGTGGTAGTCGTCAGTTCGCCAGACCTCCAGGACTTCTGCACCGACCAGCTTGGCGTCGAAGCTGTACATGCCGAAGGTTGGGGGCGTGTTTATGATTGCGTCGCCAGGGCCGAGAAACAGGCGGCAGAGATAGTCGAGGATTTCGTCGGTGCCGTGGCTGGGCAGTATCTGTTCGACGGGCACTGCTTTGGCTGCTGAAGCGGGGGATCCGATGCTTTCTTCAGTGTTGCCGGTGGCTTGCTGCTCGTCTTGCAGATGGTCTGCCAAGGCCTGCCGAAGTTCGGTCTGTTGCGGGTCTGGGTAGACGTGGTAGTAGGCGTATTCGGCCAGGGCTTCGGAAACGGCAGGGTGCGGGCCGTAGGGGTTTTCGTTGGCGTCCAGCTTTACTATTTCGGCAGCGGGAATGCCGAGCCTCTGGCTCAAGACTTCGAAAGGTTGAATTGGTGTGTATTCTTCCAGGCCGGCAAGGTGCGGGTTAAGGAGCGTCTGATACGTGGAGGCTGCCATTAGGATGGTTCGTCCTGTCTGTGGAATGTCGGATTGAGCCGGCGGCTCACTGCGGCGGCGTGGCCGCCTAGACCTTCTGTGCGCGCCAGGGTCTCAGCGGCGGGGCCAATCGCGGCCAACGCCTGCTCATTGAGGCCGATGAGGCTGATCAGTTTGACGAAATCGGTGACGTTGATCGGGCTGGCGAAACGGGCCGTGCCACCCGTGGGCATGACGTGGCTGGGGCCGGCGGTGTAGTCGCCCAGCACTTCGAAGCTGCGTTCGCCGAGGAAGATCCCGCCGGCGTTTTGGACGTGGTCGACCCAACGCCAGGGGTCTTCGACGAGGAGACATAGGTGCTCGGGGGCGTATTCGTTGGCGAGCGAGAAGGCCTCGTTCATGGAGTCGGTGACGACGATGCCTGCCCCGCGTCCAAAGGTGGCGGCGGCGATCTGGTCTCGCTCCAACTCCTCCAATTGGGTGTGAACCGCTGCCTGAACCTGGTGCGCCAGTTGGCGACTTGGCGTCAGGAGCACGGCGCTGGCCAGGATGTCGTGCTCGGCCTGGGCCAAGAGGTCGGCGGCGGCCAATTGCGGATCGGCTGACTCATCGGCAATGATGACCGTTTCGGTGGGACCGGGCAGGCCGTCGATCCCGACGAGGCCGAAGAGCTGCCGTTTGGCCAAGGTCGTGAACAGGTTGCCCGGCCCACATATCTTGTCGACGGCGGGGATGGTCTCGGTGCCGTAGGCCATTGCGGCGATTGCCTGGGCGCCTCCGGCGATGTAGACGGCATCGACGCGGGCAATCAGGGCTGCAGCCAAGGTAACTTTATCTGGCAGGCCGGTGTCCTTTTGCGGAGGCGTGACGACGATCAGCTCCGGAACGCCGGCGACCTTCGCCGGGATCGCGGTCATCAGTAGCGTGCTGGGCAGGGGTGCGGTGCCGCCGGGAACGTAGATGCCCACGCGCTCTATGGGCCGCACGAGCTGACCTACGGTTCCTTCGTGGTCGTTCTGAATCCAGCTCTGGTTTGGCTGGCGGCGATGGAAATTCTCGATGCGTTCGGCGGCGAGCGCCAAGGCCTCACAGACCTTGTAATCGAGGTCAGCGGTCTCTTGCAGGATGGTCTGGGAGTCAACGTGCAAGTCGACGAGCTCGACTTCGTCCAGCTTTTTTGTCCATTTGCGCACGGCGGCATCGCCATCGGAACGGACCTCCGCAAGGATACGGCGGACGGCTTCGTCGGGGCCAATGCGTGAGCCAAAGATGCGCTCATTGGCGTCAAGCATTTCGTCAGGCAGGTCGAATGCGTCCCAAGGCTGGCGGCGCAGTATCGAGTTGCGTGCAGCATTGGCATCGAGGATGGGAAAGAAGTTCGTCATTGCAGTTGAATTTTACAGTCAGGGTAATGGGGACTGGAATTGTATTGGGCCGACAGGTTCCAAATCACTGTCTCATGCGTTCTGCGTCTTCCATTCTGCCGAGGACAACGACGATGTCTTCTTCCTTGATCTGAAAGCTGGCGCTTGGGCTGACAATCAGGTCGTCACCTCTGCGGACGGCGATCACAGACAGGCCATATCTTTGGCGCAAGCTCAGCTCCGACAGGGAATGGTCCCACGTGCTAGGCGGGGCCAGGAGCTCGACGACACCGACTTCGTTGCTCACTTCCAGATAGTCGACGAGGTGTCCGACGGCCATTTTTCGCCCCAGACGGCGGCCAGCCTCATGTTCTGGCAAGATCACCTCGTCTGCGCCTACCTTTAACAGAATCTCCCTTTGCGTTATTGTCAGGGCCTTGGCGATGACGCGCTGAACGCCGAGTTGCCTCAGGAGAACTGTGGCCAGCAGATTGTTCTCAAAATCGGTACCGATGCAGACGAGTCCGGTGTCGAAGGTTTCGACGCCGACCTGGCGCAAGGCGTCGATGTTGGTCGCGTCCAACTGCACGACGTGGGGGAGTTCGCCGCTGAGCGCCTGCACGCGGCTATGGTTCGAGTCGATGGCCAACACGGTGCAGCCGTTTTCGACAAGGGTTGTTGCGACGGCAGTGCCAAAGCGGCCCAAACCGATGACGACAAACTCCGACTCCCGGCCTCCTCTTTTGAAGGGCGAGTATTGAGCAGGCCCAGTGGCGGTCCGGTCCTCCTCCGTTGTGCGAGCCGGGGCGGACGATCGTGCAGCGAAAGGGGACAGAAAGCGGACAAGGCGGCCAAGGAATCGATGAATCGGCATTGAACGATCTCTGATAACGGCGGCAGACACTTTTGGAACAGATGACTTGCCCGATGCCCGGACGAGAGTCTATAGCTGTGTACGCGTGTTCGTTGCCATAGTGTTTCTGACGCTACTCCAAGCTGACTTTCAGCCCGTTCAGTCGGCGTGGAACAATTAGCGCATTATAGCATAGTAGTGGGGTCTAAACCTTTTCAAACGGGGCATCTCATGATACGATTCGCCAGACTTGCAACCAGCAGTTTGGGGTTGGGCACATTGACTGATGCAAGAGGGACGCAGGTATGTCTGACAGCACTTTTAAGCCAGTGAAGGTCTCACTTCATCCGCGGTTTTTCTCGGAGAAGAAGCGGTTGTTTCTTGAGAGCGGTTCTCTCAGGGCATCGCTCTTCGAGTTTGAGAGCGGGGTCGCGGCCGTCGAGCTCGAGAACGGTGTGAGCGAGATCGTCATGTTGCCCTTTCAGGGCCAGCAGATCTGGTCGGCCACATTCGGCGGCAGGAATGTGACGATGAAAACAATGTTCGACCAGCCGCGGCCAACTTCAGACTATCTTCAGACCTACGGTGGGTTTCTGCTCCACTGCGGGTTTACTGCGATGGGCGTGCCGACGGAGGAGGATGACCATCCGCTGCATGGTGAGCTGCCCAACGCCGTCTATCAGCATGCGTGGCTTGTATTGGGGGAAGATGAAGGCGGCGCATACATTGGTTTGGGTGGGCAGTACCAGCATACGGTGGCCTTCACGCAGAACTATACTGCGACGCCGCTGGTGAAGCTATACGCCGGCGCCAAAGAGGTGAACGTTTCCTTGTGCTGCCGCAACTGTAAGAAGACACCGATGGAGTATATGTACCTGGCTCATGCGAATTACAGGTCAGTGGAAGGTGGGCGTATCGTGTACAGCGCCAAGGTCACACCGCAAACGGTACGCATGCGCCGCAGCATACCCGACCACATCAGCACGGGGCCCGATTACCTGGACTTCCTTGACCGTCTGGAAGAGAGGCCTGAGGGACATCATGTCTTCGACGAGAGCATGACTTTCGTGCCGGAGCTGGTATTCAGTATTGATTACGACGCCGATGACATGGGCTGGGCCCACACGCTGCAGGTGCATCCGGACGGCGGCGCGGACTATGTGCGTCATCGACCGGAGCAGCTGCCGATAGGGGTCCGATGGATATGCCGCACTCCGGACAAGGACGCCCTTGGGCTGGTTCTGCCGTCCACTGCGGAGCCGGAAGGCAGGAGCGCCGAGCTGGCCAAAGGCAACGTGAGAGAGTTGGAAGGCGGCGGAGAGTGGCGCTGCGACTATGTTTTGGGGACGCTGGACGCTGAGGAAGTGGCGGCTGTCGAAAGAAAGATCGGGGAAATCGGTTAGCGGGCCGCCGATGCGTTCAAGGTTGAAAGTGTCGCAGGGCAGGTTGGTCGGAGTTCAATTAGGGCACCCAGGATGCTAGTGGTCAAGGTAGGCGGCGGCAAAGAGTTGAATATTGACGCCATCGTCAACGATATCGTTGCGCTGCAGCAGTCTGGGAGGGAGCTGGTCCTGGTTCACGGCGGCGCAGAGACGACGAATGAAGTGGCTGAAGCGTTGGGCCATCCGCCTCAGTTCGTTACCAGCGAGAGCGGCTTTGAGAGCCGCCGCACGGACAGGAGGACGCTGGAGATATTCGAGATGGTCTACTGCGGCCAGCTCAACAAGATGTGGGTGGAGAAGCTACAGCTAGCGGGGGTGAACGCCGTCGGGTTGAGCGGATTGGACGGGCGCATTTTCGAAGGCAAGAGGAAAGACAGGTTGAGGGTGCGGGTCAATGGGCGGCGCCTGGTGCTGCGAGATGACTGGACCGGCACGGTTGAGCAGGTGAATGTGGAACTTCTGCGGCTGTTGATGGGGGCAGGCTACTTGCCAGTCCTCACTCCTCCGGGGGCGTCCGACATTGGCGAGGCGATAAACGTGGACGGTGACCGTGCAGCGGCCATGGTTGCCGCAGCATTCGGGGCTGAAGCACTAGTGATTCTCTCCGATGTTCCGGGCCTGTTACGGGAGTTTCCCGATGAGTCCAGCCTAATTCGTGAGGTACCGCGCGCGCGGGCGGACAGTTTCATGGAGTTCGCGAAAGGCCGTATGAAGAAGAAGGTGATGGGGGCGGTGGAGGCGGTCGCGGCTGGCGTACAGAAGGTTATCTTTGCCGATGGCCGAGTCGAGGCTCCAATTCAACGAGCTCTAGAAGGCAACGGTACTCAAATAGCATAAGATAACTGGCGATGGAGTCACAGAGAGTAAATTCAGATCACATTTCGGGAAAAGCGGTGGTATTTGTGTCAGAGACCATGTGGTAGTTTGCGATTCGTCAACGCTCAAGGTGAGATAGAGAGCCCAATCCAAAATAACAGACTGAGTTTCGCGCAGTCAGCCGAAAAGAAATGGAACAAAGCATAGTTGATACTCAATTCGCGGTGAGCAATACGCAGGCCTATGAGTCGGGCGTGGTTCCACGTCGCGGGGAAACTGTAATGGTAGCCGGCGAAGGCTGCTGGATGATAGATAGCGAGGGACAGCGATACCTGGATCTGACTTCGTCTCAAGGTGTGGCCATGTTGGGTTACGGCCACCCAGTCCTGACAGGGGCAATTCAGGAGCAGGCAGGGCGCATGCACGCCTGTCCCAACTTCTTTCATAACGATACGCGTGCGGAGTTTTTGAGCAGGCTAATCTCGGTTACACCTGAGCACCTGACGCGGGCTTTTTTGGGGAATAGCGGCGCCGAATCGATTGACGGCGCAATCAAGTTCGCGCGTCTGGCAACGGGGCGTACGGGTATCGTGGCTGCGCGCAACAGCTTTCATGGGCGTACTTTGGGGGCGCTATCGATCACGTGGAACCCCAGATACCGGCGCAAGTTTGAACCGCTGTTGCCAGATGTCAGCCATGTGCAGTTCAACAATATCGAACAGCTCGATGGAGCCGTAGGCGACGGGACTGCCGCGATGGTGTTGGAGGTTGTGCAGGCGGAGGGGGGTGTGCACGTAGGGAGCGCCGAATTCCTGGCCGCGGCACAGCAGCTTTGCCGGGAGAGGGGTGCGATGTTGGTGATCGACGAGGTGCAGACCGGCTTCGGACGCACCGGGCGCTGGTTCGGTTTTCAACACTTCGATTTAGAGCCGGACATCGTCGCGCTGGCCAAGGGCCTTGGGGGAGGATTCCCTATGGGTGCGGTCGTTTACACGGAAGAGATTCAGGAGAGTCTGTTTTCCGGGGCGCACGGGAGTACATTTGGCGGCAATCCGCTGGCGTGCGCGGCCGGAATCGCGGCACTGGGGGTATACGAGGACGGATTGATCGAACAGGCGGACAGGGCTGGCCGACGCCTCGGGGAAGCCTTGGAAGCGGCCATCGGTTCGCGCAGAGTTGTACGCGAGATACGGGGAAAGGGCCTGCTGATCGGCATTGATCTGCGCACGAAGGCCGTACCGTTTCTAAAGACGCTGATGGAGAAGCACAAGGTACTGGCGCTCCCAGCCGGATCAACGGTGCTGCGCCTGTTGCCGCCGCTGACCATCAGTAACGAGGAAATCGAAATGGCCGTGGAGGCAATTGCGGCCACCCTTCCAGATTCAGTCTGACAAAAGAAGTGCAGCCACAATCGCAAAGGAATGAAATATGAAGATCTCATATAACGGCGTTTTTGTAGACGATCAGGAAAAGGCGTTGAAATTCTACACAGAAGTCCTTGGCTTTGTGAAGAAGGTGGACATTCCCGTCGGAGAATTCAGGTGGCTAACAGTTGTATCACCCGACGATCAAGACGGCACCCAGCTGCTCCTTGAACCAAACAATAACCCGGCTGCCGAACAGTATCAGAAGGCGATATTCGAGCAGGGAATACCGGCCACGATGTTCGACGTAGAAGACCTGCAAAAGGAGTATGAACGGCTGAAGGACCTGGGTGTTCAATTTGTCGTTGAACCGACGGACTATGGCAGTTACTCTATTGCATCGTTTGGCGACACGTGTGGAAACGTGATTCAGATTATTCAGACCTAGCGCGGAGTAAAAGGATGGACCGGGGCAATTGTGGGCCAGCCCCCATACAAGTCCAATAGTTTGGGGGACAATGTTTGAAGGGAATCGAACTTTCTTGCACTCACATTCTGGCACATAGCATGAAGGTAGTTTTTCACATTCAAGCCTGGCGAAAGTCGCTCATTGGGCAGTTAAAGGACTACCACTACGTGGCTTGATGTTGTCGGAGGCGAAAAGACAATCGGGAGTCAGAGAATGGTTGAAACAAATCAGAACGGTGCAGAGATGCAAAACGGCGCGGGAGCCAAGTCGGTCAAGGCTGAGGAACAAGAGACGCTGCACGAGGTGATCGTGATAGGCAGCGGGCCGGCAGGCTGGACAGCGGGCTTGTACGCGGCGCGGGCCAACCTGGAGCCTCTTCTGATCACCGGCGATGACTACGGCGGCCAGGTCAGCATTACGTACGAAGTTGAAAACTATCCTGGATTCCCTGAGGGATTGAGCGGTCCCGACCTGGTGGAGAAATTCAAGGCGCAGGCCGAGCGATTTGGCTGTAAAGTCTCCTACGATCATGTCACGGAAATCGTGGTCGACGAGCATCCCTTTACGGTTCGCACTGCTCAGAACAAGGAGTACAGAACCAAGTCGCTGATTCTGTGTACAGGGGCAAGACCCCGGTTCCTGCAGGTGCCTGGGGAAGAAGAGTATACAGGAAAAGGTGTCAGTTACTGTGCCACTTGCGACGGTTTCTTTTTCCGCGGCAAGGAGTTGGTCGTGGTGGGTGGGGGCGACAGCGCGCTTGAAGAGGGACTGTTCCTGACCAAGTTTGCCACCAAGATACAGATAATTCACCGGCGGGACGAGTTGCGCGCCAGCAAGATTTTGCAAGACCGGGCGTTTGACAACGACAAGATCAGTTTTGTGTGGAACCGGGTCGTGACATCGATCAAGGGAAACGAGAATGGCGTCGTTTCCGGCGTGACGACGCGTGATACGCAGAACGGCGCAGAGGGGGAACTAGACACTGACGGTGTCTTCGTCTACATCGGGCACATCCCAAATAACGACCTATATCACGGGAAGCTGGACCTGGATGAGGACGGTCATCTTATCGTCGACCCCTCCACGCGGACGAATGTTCCGGGCGTTTTTGCAGCCGGTGAGATTGCCGACAAGGTTTTCAAGCAGGTAGCGACCAGCGTCGGACAGGGCTGTGCAGCGGCGATGCAAGCGGAGAAGTTCCTGGCCTCTCTGGAAGCTGAGGGGCTGCCAGACCTCAGCGAAGACCCGCGGGCCTGGCCCACACCGGGCGTTCCCAAAGCGCAGACGGACCTGGTGGCTGCCGACTGATTGTCCCCCAGGGGCCGCCAGATATTGTGCACAGGTGAGGCGGTGCTACGAGAAACTGCCGCTCTACGTAGAGGCATCGTTCCTGGCGAAGGATCGGAACCGTAGTGCCGTCTCCTCCAAGTAATACACCCGACGATAGAACTACGGAGGCGCTGGCACGCAGCGCCTCTCTACTTTCCATTGGCGCGGTTGCGAGTCGCGTACTGGGTCTTGCGCGGGAGATGGTAATCGCCAGCTATTTTGGCGCGACCGGGCCCGTTAGCGCCTTTACGGCGGCAAGTACAGCGCCCAAGATGCTGTACGACTTTCTGGTCGGAGGCATGTTGAGCGCGGCGCTCGTTCCGGTGCTCAGTGACTATGCCCGGCTGGACCGAAACCGAAAAGACAGTGCTCAAGAGGTCGACCAGCTGCTAGAGGGCGCGAAAGTTGGGCCGAATCCTGAACTGGTACGGCTGGTGGGCGCGCTGCTCAGCCTTGCGGTAGTGTCACTGGCAGGTCTGGCTCTTTTAATGGCCTTCTTTGCTCCGCAGGTAGCCGGACTGCTTGCGGGGGGTTTTGACGACTTTGATCCCGCGCTGCTTCCGCTGACTGCGCAACTGGTAAGGCTGATGGCGCCGGTCGTCTGGTTTATCTCCATGGCCGGTCTCTTGACGGGGGTCCTTTTTGCGCTCCAACGATTCAGTGTGCCCGCCCTAGCCTCAGCCGTCTACAATTTAGGAATCGTTGTTGCCGCGCCGCTTCTGGCGGGTCGCGTGGGCATTGTCAGCCTGGCGGTAGGTGTGCTAGCCGGAAGCATGGTCCAGTTCGGATTGATGGCATGGGACCTGCGTCGGGCCGGACTGAAGTTCACGGTGAGGTGGAGTCATCCGGCGCTTGGGCGAATCGTACGGCTGTATTTGCCGATCGCGGCCGGGTTGATCGTGGCGCAGTTCCAGGTTGGGCTAGACAGGCGGCTTGCCAGCGGTACAGGGGTACAAAGTATCGCCTGGATGAGCAAGGCGACGACGTTGCAACAGATGCCACTGGGGATGATTAGCGTTGCCATCTCCTTGGCGGCACTGCCGCGTCTGAGCCAACAGTTTGCCGCAGGTGACGAGGGGGCTTACCGTGCGACGCTGGCTAAGGGGCTGCGCATGGTGCTCGTGATGATCGTGCCACTCCTCGTAGGGTTGGGCTTGCTGGCTGAGCCGACGGTGCGGTTACTGTTTGAGCGGGGACAGTTCACGGCGGACGACACTGCGCAGGTGGTTTCGGCTCTGCAGGTATATCTCGTGGGGGCGCTTTTTGCTTCGATCGATTTTCCACTGATTTATGCATTCTATGCACGCAACGATACGCTGCTGCCGGCGCTGGTGGGCGTACTCAGCGTGCTGGTCTATGCGGTTTTGGCGCTGGCGCTGATTGAAGGGCTGGGCTTCCTTGGTCTGGTATGGGCGGACACAGCGAAGCAGGGCGCTCATGCTGTTGTAATGCTGGGGTTGCTGTACTGGAAGTTGGGGAATGTTGCGACGGGCTGGCGACCCTATAGTGCAGGGGAGAAGGTGGAGGGCCGGGGAAAGTGGGGAATCGGGCCGACCGTACGGTCCTTCGGGTCGGTCATCGGGGCGGCGGTTGCAATGGCGCTTGTGATGGCGTGGTTGTTATCACTGCTGAACCCTGGAGGAGAGACCTCGCTGTCGAATGACCTTTTGCGGATCGTTGTCTGCGGTGGCGGCGGCGCCCTGGCCTACGCTGGCTTCTTGCTCTTGGTGGGTCAACCCGAGGCGAGGCAGTTGGGCCGGGCTGCTATGCGGCTAAGGGGACTTGCAAGGGTAAAGTAGGCCTTGACAGGTCGCCTCCTGGCTTTGAGGCCAGGGGGAAAAATGGTGAGGACATCGTTCTCTCAATGGACGGCCTCATGGACAGAATTGAATTCATAGTGTCTTCCCTGAATCTACCGGACTCCTACAGTTTCCTCAACCTGGCCCTTCTGAGGCGTAGTTTCTGGATGGCGATCGCGCTGTTCGCGGCCCTGCTTCTTATCGGGGGCAGCGTTCCGCGTTCAATCCCCACACGTGCCCACATAATCAAGTCAGCGGTAGCCCTACCTGATTTCAACTTTTTCGCATGGGAGTTGAATGCGCTGGGAAGGGCGGTCTTTGGGGGCGAGAGCCCGCTGAAAGACGGGCTTGATGAAGAAGCCCAGGTAGGGCTGGTGCGAGCCTATTTTGAGCGGGCGAAGCTGATCTCGGAAAAGGAGGCGGAACTAGACGGGCTGGTTTCGGAAGAGGCTTCGGCGGCATCTGGTGACGCTGAATCAGATACAGTTAAGGCATCCGATTGGGCAATGCAGTGGGCTGGTCCGGCCGGTGATGCCATAGTTGTACCGGGACGCGAGATGATGATTGATGAGGCGCGTCTGGAACTGGCCGGTTTGCGGCGCCAGCAGTCAGCTGATCGTTCGCTGGTAGAAGCAATCCTGCAGAACCAGATTCGCGAAGAGATACGTGAAGTTGACCTGGGCCTGCTGGGCTTCGTTTGGCCGCCTGTGCAGTTTGCCTTCATCGAACCCCCGCTGAAGCTGACCGTAAGCCCGCGCGACCGAATCTCTACGCTCCACTCACGCGTTCTGCAGGCCGATTATGATCCTGTTACGCTGGAGGAGAGCGAACATGACATCGAGGCCCGCACGGGCCTGAGCGCGCATATTTCACAGATTGGGGGCATGGCCGTCTTCCCGGCGATGGTTGTAGAAAGCAGTTCGCTCAGATGGGTATTAGAGACTGTTGCGCATGAGTGGGTGCACCACTATCTGTTTCTTTTCCCTCTGGGTTTGCGTTACGCCAGCAGTGACGAGGCGACAACACTCAATGAAACGGTTTCGGAGATTGTTGGCGTGGAAATCGGTGAACGGGTATGGCGGCAGCTCTATGACGTTTCGGCGCCATCTGCGGATCCTGCGGCAGGGACGAGCGACGACATTCTCTGCGCCTGCAGCACGGCCGATCTTTGGGCGCAGACATACGAGTTGGAGCAGGGTCGCTGGGAGCGATACGGGCGGCCACTTGCGTTCGACTTCCGGCGGGAGATGCGGGAGACACGGCTGCATGTGGACAGGTTGCTGGAAGCCGGGCACGTGGAGACCGCGGAGAGGTACATGGAAGGGCGCAGGCGATATTTTGTGGCGCAGGGATACCCCTTGCGCGTGTTGAATCAGGCTTACTTTGCTTTCAACGGCAGCTATGGGACAGGCGCGGCTTCCTCCAACCCAATTGGCCCTATGTTGGAGCGGCTGCGCGAGGAGAGTGACAGTTTGGCCCATTTTTTTGGGCAGGTACGCTGGTTTACGAGTTTGGCCGACCTGGAGAAGGCACTGCAGACCAATGGAGAATAGCCGGGGTCAACCTGACAGAGCACGACTTGATTCTGGGACTATGACGCTGGGACTGAATTCGTTTTCCTTGTAGCAGGTCAAATCGGGTCACTCATCCCCGAAATGGAGCATCCAATGGCAACATACCGGACCGGAATCATTGCCTGTGGCATTATCGCCCGAGTCCATGCCAGGGCATGGCTTGGCGTTGAGGGCAGACCAACCGAGATTGGGGCAATTGCCGACTCCAATGCGGACGCCTTGAGGGAGTTCGGGGAATTCTTCGGGGTCCCCGAGGCGCACCGCTACTCCGATTACCGGCAGATGCTGGACAGTGAACGACTCGATTTCGTCGACGTGTGCTCCTGGCACCAGCTGCACGCGGAGATGGTCATTGCGGCCGCGGCGCGCCAGCCGAAAGCGATCATCTGCCAGAAGCCGATGGCCGTGGACCTGGGGGAGGCGGAGGCGATTTTGACGGCGTGCCAGCGGAACGGCGTCAAGTTGGTGATCGCGTATCAGCGACCTCACCACGCAACGTGGTTGAAGGCGAGAGAACTGTTGCGGGAGGGGGCAATTGGCCGCGTTGTCCAGATACAGCTGGAGGCGGGAGGAAATCTACTCAATACCAACTCGCACAATATCCGCCTGGCTCTCTTTCTCATGGATGAACCGCAGGTAGAGTGGGTGATGGGCGCGGTCGAACGCACGACAGAATTGCTGGAGCGCGGATTGCCGGCGGAGGATGCCTGCCTTGGCGTGGCGGCTTGTGACAATGGCGCCACGATCCTTATCATGGGAGACCTGATTCAGGGTTTGGGCCAGGGATGCCGAGTGATTGGGACGCAGGGGATCATGGAACTCAGCACGACTTATCATCCTGACGAAATGGTCCCGTCCGATGCGCCGATGCACATGCCCGAGGGGCTTTCGGCCCGCTACAATTTCGAGATTGGTACAGTCCGCTACATGAACGGGGCAACGGACGGATGGGAAGAGGTGACCGAGACCTGGCGCGATTGCTGGTCGCAGCAGTGCCGGGAGGCGATTGACTGGGTCGAAGGGCTAGTGGAATACCCCATCAGCAGCGGTGAGCGAGGGAGGGCTGTGCAGGAGGTGATGATGGCGCTGTATGAGTCGGCGCGAAAACGGCAGCGGATCTACCTGCCGTTGAAGACGCGTGTCAATCCACTCAGGCTTATGGTCGAGACGGGGGAACTGGAAGCGGAGTGGCCAGGCGAATACGAACGCCGCGCAACACTTGTGCGCGGCGAAGGAATGTCATGGCACGAAACGTAGAGCGGCGGGAGCGGACTTTTCACTCTTCTCTGATGGTGCCATCCGGACGCACGCGCTTTGGGCGAATTATCGAAACGCTGTCATCTTCGATGATGGGACGGTCGTAGATATAGGGAGGCTCCAGGACTGCCTGTTGCGCGGGAGTCAACTCGTCCACCCAGTCGGGCATTGAGGTCTCGTAGACGCCGCCGGCAAAGTGCAGGTAGTTGGGCGAGAAGCGGTAGAGGAGCGAGCGACGCTGCTGCTTGGCCCTCCAGGGCAGGGTCCCGTGAATGGTGGCCTCGTTGAAGATGACCATGTCGCCGGCTTTGCAGGGCACATTGTAGACCAGTTCACGGTTTTTTTCGTAGCGCGCAATATCCTCAGGCATGGGGAAGTTGGCCTTATGGCTTCCGGGAATCACGCAGAGCCCGCCGTCGCCTTCATTCACGTCCGCCAACTGAAACTGGCAGACAATCATGCCGCAACGCATCTGGCCATTGGCATAGCTGTAGTGCTGCGTGCCGTCGAACACTCTGCTGGTTGACCCATGCAGGCGAAGCCCTTCCGTCCCCGTCGTTGCAGCCAGCATAAAGGGTGCATGGTCCATCTTCCAGCCGCGGCCGAACATTGTGTTCAGATAGGGGAGCAGTTTTGGATGGGCCAGCAGATCGCGGAAGGGCTGGCACCAAGGTTTGTCCCATGTCAGCATTCCGCTGAAGTAGTCGCGTGGGATGTCTCCCGCCATGTCCCCATCGGGGTTCGAATTGGGGTCAGGAATCGCTTTGTCCCAGTTGGCGTCGAAGGCATTGTTAAGTTCCTGTACTTCAAGAAGAGTGAGGAAGTTTTCGACCTTGAGAAAACCTTGCAGGTCGAACATGAATTTCTCGCGTTCGTTCATTGCCTACTCCTTTGCACCCCAGCCGGACACGTAATCCGTTAGTTAGTTGAGAGTTGCTGCTCTTTTCTTGGGGGAACTTTGATGAATAAGAGGGGTTGAGGGAGGAGGGAGCGCGTGCTTCTCGCCCGCGCTCCTCAAAAGGCAGAGGCCGGTCGAGCCCCAGTCATTCCTTACTTCTCCAGAGCGAACGTGGCCTTAATCATGATAGCCACTTCGACCTCTGATGGGGAGTTGGCCAGTGAACTGGGCGTTCCCATCAGATAGTAGCCGCCGGTGGCCGTTTGCCCAGCATGGGCAATGCAGCCTCCTGCCGGTCGGATAGCGCCGACGGAGGAAACGTCCTCTGAGACTGAAATGACGCGGCCGAGCGACATCTCCAGAAGGCCGGCCATTCTCGTCGCACGCTGTCGTGCGTCTTCGAGTGCCGCACGCATTGCCTCCAACTCCAGGGCGGCGCAGTCCTCGACACGGAACACCATGTTCGCCCCCTGAATCGTTGGTCCCCGCCTACCCTCCATTTCGTCCACGATTTCCTGCATCAGAGAAAGTAGTCGATCCAGTTCATTGAAAGTGAAGGCAACTTCACCAGCGAAACTAGAGGGCCCATAGGCATAGTTTCGGCTGAGGTAGTTTATCTCGATGGTTTCCACATCAATGCCGTGGTCGATCAAGAAATCACTAACTTCCTCAAGGTCGGTGGGCTCGACGAAGGACAGCTCCGGGCCTGCAGGGCCGTATGAGGGCTGATCGCCAATATACAGATTCACGCTGACACTGTCCGGCGCGGTCGACGCAGCACCGTAACCAAGGACAGTGACACTCATGGGAGGATCGGAGGGAATTTCCTGATTTGGCGTCGCACCGAGGCCGGTTGAAGGGACCAAGAGGAGCGACGCAAGTAACAGGAGTGTGAGGAGGGCGTTTTTCATCAGACGTTCCTTTCTCAAGATATTGTTATCATTCAGCGCTAAGTGCAGTCATTGCACTAATTCATAAGGCCAGCATCGAGCCGAAAGGGTCGCCGCGTTACAGGTCGGCGTCGATTTTTTGGGCAGGTAAGGACAACCTTGCCAGGCAGCACATTCGCCGGAGAGGGGAATTTCCAGACTAAATTTTTTACGGCGTTGCCTGCGTTATGCCAGACTTTTCGAGGAGCAAACAGCTACCAGGTGGAGAGCGGCTACCTGGAGTAGCAGAGTGACTGACAAGAACAGGAGGCATATTGAATGTAACTTATCCAATAGAAACTGGCAAATGGTTTTTCGGGGTCAGATGTGGTTGAAACCATCTCCTAAGCAGTGCGATTTCTTCCTGAGTCTGACCAAACGGATGCAACTCTACTGGCCAAGGTTTGCAATCGCTGTTAGGACTTCCCGGGGCCTCTGGAGGGACAGTCTTTTTCTTGCTTGACACAGCCCTGGCCCACAACTATGATCTGACGTGCCTTCCCCTGAATGAACCTTTCGAGCAGCCCAAATGCACCCCTACGACCAGGTTTGCTGGCCGCCCGTATTGTCGATCAAGATGAAGAGAATAGCCTTTCAGCAACCACAGTCCTTTCAGGCATACCGCGTGTTCCGGGAGGGGGAGTGAGCGAATCCTGCATGTGATTCAGGCAGGCTTGAGAACTTATCAGGGAGATTACGGAGAATCTGCGATGAAGAAAACTGATAGAGATCCAGTTCCGATGACTGAGGAGCAGAAATTCTTCTTTGACTTGCGGGGTTGGATCTTGTTGCCGGGCGTGCTTACGCAGGAGGAAGTTCGCACGATGAAGGCAGAGGCCTACGGAGTTGACTCGGTGAGGCAGCAGCAGGCAATCAATCCCAGACAGTCGTTTCAAGGATCACTGCAGACTTTGCTTGACCACCCGGCCATCGTTGGCATTTTGAGTGAGATCCTGTCAGAGGAACCGTTTCTGGCGGACGACTACTACGCTTTTCGCTGCGAGAATTCATTTATCACGATCCGACCGCCTGGCTGGAGCAAGACGGAGCGCAGGGACGGCGGAATGCCGCATGTGGTGCGACCGCCGCAACAGGCCAACGCGATGCGCTATCAGGCGGCCGGCGGGAAGATATTCGCCGGTCTGACGCGTGTGGTCTGGGAGCTGGAGGAGGTGAAGGCCGGGCAGGGAGGCACATCTTTTCTCAGCGGGTCGCACAAGTCCCATTTCAATTACGGAGGGCCGGACCGTTACCGTCCCAACGTCAGCGACTCTTCCTGGGAACAGAGTATCAGGGAGATGATGGAGGACTACAGCTGTCCGGCCGGGTCGGCAGTGATCTTTACCGAAAGCCTTCTGCACGCTGCAAATGACTGGACCAACCCAGACAATCCTCGTTGTGCGGTATTCAATTGTTACAATTCATTGTGGGCGCAGTGGCACCGGCTGAACCTGGATCATGAGATCATTGAGGCGATGCCGCCCAAGCGGAGGTCGCTTTTCCGGGGCGTGTGGCAGATCGGAGGTGAGAATTTCGCGTACTCGGAGGAAAACCGCAGCCTGTGAGATGTCACACGTTTTGTTTCCTGAAGGCTTGGCGCGGCTCGCGAATCAAGGCGAGGAAACCGGTCATCTCTTCCCCTACCAAAGGAAGCGTCCTCAGGGTGGAGCCCTCCACATGGACACGGTCGCTTCATGACTGAAGACGCCAAACTACAGTAAAACTGATCTGCGGAGATTGCGATACGCAAGGTGACCTGGGAGAGGACACACAGAAAAGTAAAGATGGCGGCCATTTAATGCCGAAGGCAGGTTGATGCAGCGACCCACTCATTGAATGCCATCGACAATCCGTTCAGAGTGTTCCCCAAGATTTCGTTAACGAGACAGGTAGTGTTTGAGTATGAATGAGGCTCAAAGGGCCCGGGCGGCCATGCGCCGGGGAGAGTGGACCGGTACAACGGCATTCAAGGTTCCCGGATATGTTCAGTGCAACCTGGTTGTTTTGCAGAAGTCAGAGGCATACGACTTTCTGGTCTACTGCCAGCGAAACCCGAAGGCGTGCCCATTGGTTGAAGTAACCGACAGCGGCGTGCCCGAGCCGCGTTTGAGTGCACCGGGGGCTGACCTGCGTACTGACCTGCCGCGCTATGCTGTCTTTCGGGACGGTATACGGCGCGAAGATGTGATGGACATCCGGGCTCTGTGGAAGGAAGACAGTGTAGGTTTTCTGATTGGCTCGAGCCTTACGTTCGACGAAGCGTTGGAACGGGCGGGCGTTCCGAAGTCGGAGGAGGTCTGGGTGCTGAACACGGATCTGCCGACCGTTTCCGCAGGGAGATTCGAGGGCCCGCTGGTGGTGACTATGCGCTGGATGACGCCGAGCCAGGCGATCATTGCAACACAGTTGACTAGCCGTTTTCCGTTTAATCATGGGGCGCCGATACATGTTGGCGACCCGGGCGAGATTGGCGCCGATCTTGCATGCCCAGTGGTTGGGGAGCCTGTGGCGGACATTCCAAATGGTGTGATGCCGGTCTTCTGGGCTTGCGGCGTAACGCCGCAGCAGGCTGCATTGCTGGCGAAACCTGAACTGATGATTACCCATGCACCGGGACATGGGTTTGTTACCGACCTCAAGGCAGATCAGTTCTGCCTTCCATAGACCAAGGAACATCTAATGACTGCATACAGACCGGCCATGCAAGAAGCGACGCTGTCTGAGAATGGTTCAGTGGACCGCTCAAGAGCGATGGGGGAGCCACTGGGCCAAAGGACGAACGCCATTCGCTGGCTGCAGAAGAAGGTGATGGAGAAGGCTGGGGAATTGCCAAAGGACTTTGAGAGCCGAACTGACTGGGAGTCTTACCGGAACGGGCTCAGGGCCGAATTGCCCAGGACGATAGGAATTCCTGAGTTTCCGCCTTTGCGAGACAGTTTGGTTCGTGCTCACTTCCAGGTCGGTTCGAGTGCTGTTTGTGAGCGTGTGGATGTCTATGTCGACGAGGACTACGCTATCCCTGCATTTGTGTTTTTGCCTTCGAATCCGCCGGCGACGCCGATGCCGGGACTGGTGTGGAATCCCGGGTGGCCGGAGGACAAGTGGAAGCCCGCGTACCAGGCCTTCGGGGTGCGGATGGCAGAGCAGGGGTTTGTGGTACTGGTCCTGGACCACGCGCCTTTTGGTGAGACTTCGCCGATGAAGGACAAGGCGGATATGGGGATGTCGTTGCTGATGGGCATGGGCGATGTCCTTGGGGTGAGCCAGCTGGGCCTGCGGGCGGCGGAGACGATGCGGGCCGGGGAGTACCTGCGGGCGCGGGCCGACGTCGATGAGAACCGGGTGGCTATTTCCGGGCTTTGCCAGGGGGGCATGGATACCTGGCTGGTGGCGGCGCTGGATGAACGTTTCTGCGCGGCGGCGCCTTTGTGCGCGGCTACCACGTTTGAGATTCATATGGTCGAAATGGCATCGTATTTCGCGAATGCCGACTCGTCGCCGTTTCCTTTCGGCATACTGAATGTTTGCGATATTCAACACCTGCATGCGGCGATCGCACCGCGCCCGCTGCTGGTGCGAGCCAACCTAGGCGACCAGTGGTGGCCTATGAGCGGGTTCAGCGAGCTCGAAAGATTGACGCGGCAGGTGTATCGATTTTACGAGGCAGAGGACAGGGTGGACTTTCGGGCTGAAGTACATGAACACAACCTCACCGGGCCCTTCGCCGACGCCTTAGAATCGTTCTTGCTGCAATATGTATAGCCTTTAAGCCGAGGGCAGATTGCTCCAGACACAGTTACTGTCGTTTACTCCTGTGTCGGATTGCGATTGACGGGGCAAGGTTGAGCCAAGGTCCTGATCTGCTGGAAACGCGGGCCGGCAGAAGACGCCGCGTGGAAATTCCGACCGGCAACGGCAGCCGCGACTCGACGATGCGGGGGAAGAGTTGCGGGGAGTGGGCGAAGGCACTGGAGTCGACTGTTTTCCGTAACGTACAAGAAGAAGGCGCTCAAGATGAGAGTTGATTCAGTAAAGACATTCCTGGTGGATTCGGGTTCGGCGAAGCACTGGCTGTTCGTCAAGATAGAGACTGACGAAGGGATCCACGGATGGGGCGAAGCGTACACGCAGTTGGACCGGGACCGCGTCATCAAGCGGCAGATGGATGAACTGTCCCGATACCTGATCGGGCGGGACCCTTTTGATATCAAGCAGTTTGTCTTTTCGGCGTACTCGGACTTTGCGGGTAAGCGCGGTAGCCTGGAACTGTATTGTGCCATCAGTGGCATAGAGCAGGCGCTGTGGGACATCGTGGGCAAGGCGGCAGGCCAGCCGGTCTACAACTTGCTGGGCGGGCGGACTCGAAGGCGGTTGCGGGTTTACGCGAATGGCTGGGGCGGGGCAG
>JAPPKT010000610.1 GCA_028819675.1 Caldilineaceae bacterium
GCCACAATCATGCCGCTAGAAACGGTGTGACTACCGCAGGTGGCCAGAGCCGCGCCCGTTGCACCAAATCTGGGGACCAGGAGCAATGACAGTATGATGTTGACGAGCGCCATAACTGCGTTCAGACGGACTACGTAACTTTGTTCCTCCAAACTGTATATCATGGACACGCTGACAGAAGCAATGGCGCCCCCGATGCTTCCGACAAAGAAAATAGCCAGTATCGGGGCCATAGCCCGGAATTCCGGACCGTATAAGAGGGCTACCGACGACGCGACCGCTGCTCCTCCGAGACCGATTGGCATAGCGATTGCGGCTGCGATTCGATTTGACGACAGGTAGACTTGAACGATTCGCTCACGATCGTTTTGTCCTTGCAGCGAAGCTAACGCAGGAAGTAGCGTCGAAGTGAAGATTGCCGGTATAGCCATTGACTTTACGGCCAAGTCAAATGACTGGCTGTAATAGGCGATGTCTACATCTGTAACAAAGAGCTTCAGAAAGAATACGCCAAATCGCTCGTAAGGAATGGTGCTGGTGGCGAAGATGAGAACGATGTCCCGACTGTAGCGGAGTATGCGGTGGCGCAACTCAGGCGGGATGGTAGGCGCCTCGGTGCCCGGCAACGTATAGTGGTCCGGCAACTTCCAGCCGATTAGGAGAATGGTGAGAATGCGCCGCCCAATATACGCAAGGAGGACCGGGTATATCCCGTAGCCGAATGAAACGACTGTAATCGCGGCAGCTCCATAAAGAAAGCCCCCTATCAGGCTGGCCTGGCTAAAGAGTCGAAAGTCCGAAGCGCCTTTAGCCGCTGCCAGGAAGAAGACTTCCACAACGACGAAGAGAACGGAGAAGGCGACAAGGGCAAGGGCAGCCGTGTCGCTGGAGGGGATGAGCAACGAACAGAAAAGTACGATGCCGGCAATCAACGCACCTAGTACCAGCTCAATGCGCAACAACCTGGCGAATACGGCTGATGCAGTTTCTCTCTCTTCCCGGCCCAGATACTCGGCTCCGAATTTCGTCATTGCCTGCGGAAGGCCGGGGGAGGCAATTAGTGCGAGGAGACCTATCAGCCACAGCCAGTAGTTGTACTGGCCAAAAACATCTGCCCCAAGAGCGCGGGCAAGGACGATACTGGTGATCAGTCCCATCACGAGACCACCGACTGTGCTCAGGGCGCTCCAGTATGTGTTTCTGGCGATGGTCTGATAGACACTCATGTGGATGATCCAGGGCAATGAGGCCTCGAGACTCAACTCTGGGCGGTCCTTGCCTGACTGTTAGCGGTTCTTTTGGCTTGTGCGAGAAGCCCGAAACTGTCTCATTCGACGTCATGAGTAGAGCCAATCCCGGACCCCGAATCGACCCAGTGGCAGCAAGCAACGGTCTCCAATCCCTTGCTCTGCCCAGCGAAAAGCCCGAATACGCTCAAGGCCGCGATGACCCATCCGGGACCTCTACACACAATCTTCATTGAGCCGGACGAGAGCTTTCACCAGCTAACGTACAGTGTTCAGCTCAGCGAGAAACCCAGTCTTACTATTGGCGACAACCTCCGACATGCCAACCTTCCGTGAGGAAAAAAAGACCGGCTCAATTCAAGCCATCAAGGGGACAATTTTGCTCGCCAGGCAGACTTGCGCTGGTTAACTAGGCGCCCCCAGCGGCTGAACGGTAGACATTAACCGTTTGCACTGCTGCGACTCGCCAGCAGAAGCGGGCTGCTTGACGCAGGCCTTCTGTACGCATTTGCTCAGAAATCTCCGGATTGGACAGCACCTGGCGTACCGTATTGGCCAAGGCCTCGCCTGTCATCAGTTCGATGTAGCGGGCTGCTGTACTCGCCACTTCCGGCAGGCTACTAGCTTTGCTGCAGACAACTGGTGTGCCGCAGGCCATCGCTTCCAGCACGGGGATGCCGAATCCCTCGTAGAGGCTGGGCATCAGGAAACAGTCTGCGCCGCTGTACAGGGCCGGCAAGTCTTCATCTGGAACGCGCCCGGCAAAAAGTACGTCATCGGCCAGCTGCAGCTGATCCACCTTCCTCTGCACGTCATCGAATAGCCAACCGCCTCCTCCGGCCACGACGAGACAGTGAGAAAAGCCTCCCGCTTTCAACCTGGCAAGGGCCTCAAAGGCGAGCTGGTGATTCTTTCGCGGCTCCAGCGTTCCCACCATCAGCAGATACGGTCGCCGGATCCCATGCCGTTCCTTTACCTGCCGGATCTCCTCTTCGAGGGCGGGTCTGAATCGCCCTTCAATGCCTTCCTCGACGACAAAGACCTTTTGCGTTGGCGTGCCATACAGTTCAAGTAAATCCTGTTGCGTGTGTCTGCTCACGGCAATGATAGCATCGGCGCGGCGGACAAACAAGGGCATGGCTACGCGCAGGAAGGAGCGATTTGCGAGAGTGTGGTGCTGCGGATAGCGCTCGAAGATCAGATCGTGGACGGTCATGACCGAGGGCCGCGTCGTCCAGGGAAGGAGGTGCTCGGTGGCATGGTAGATGCCTCCGGCACCGAGTCTGCGATCCACGACGGGGGCTCTCAGCAGCTGACATGCGAGCACTCCAAGCCGCCAGGGATACTGACCTAGTGGAAAAGCGCGCGTGGGAATCGGAGCGAGCGAGGTGGGGGGCTGGTGGCCGCTGTGACGGTTGTAGAAGAGATTGAGGTCGACCGTGTCGCGACAGTGCTGCCACAGTGCGGAGGCAAGGCTCTCGGTATAGCGGGCGAGGCCGGCGCTCTGATG
>JAPPKT010000640.1 GCA_028819675.1 Caldilineaceae bacterium
ACCGGCTGAAAGACGAGTTTGACGTAACCTTTCTCTTCATCACACACGACCTGGCCCTGGCGAAATACTTTGCCTGGGAAGGGCGAATCACTGTCATGTACCTGGGGCGCATTGTGGAAGAAGGGCCTACGCCCCGCCTCATCACAGATTCGCGCCACCCCTATACGCAGGCGCTTCTGGGAGCCGTTCCCGAAGCCGATCCGGAGTTGGCAAAGAAGAAAGTCCACATTGAACTGCGCAGTGCGGAGATTCCCAGTCTTTTGAATCTGCCGACAGGTTGTACTTTCCATCCGCGCTGCCCATACTTTGTTCCGGGGCAGTGCGACTTAGCCGTTCCCGGGTTGGAACAGATCTCAGACGGAGGCAGTGTAGCCTGCCCCGTTCGCATGGCGGAGCCGAGCCAGATTGTGTGAGGGGAAGAATCGCCGCCGGCCCGCTTCGCTTTGAACGTCTAGGGCACATTAGGATTGACATGGATCCCTTCCTTGGTAGGGCGGCATTTCACATCGGGTTCTACATAGCCTTCGTTGCCGGCGCGCTACTGATCTTCTTGGAGAAAGGAACCGCCGAATACGTCATCACTCAGTTTACACTGGGGATTGGGCTTGTATATCTACTCTTGGTTGTAATTCTTGTGCAATGGGGGAAGAAAAGAGAGAGATAAGCAGAAATGGTAAGCGCCTCTACCGCGCTCCTATGTGTAGCTCACTCTTCATCTCCCTGCTATCTCACATTCTCAATTGTCCTAAGGAGGATACAGAATGAACCGAAGATTTTGGCTTGTAATTGCTCTGATCGCGGCCTTGGCCATCAGCGCGTGCGGCGCCCCGGCGGCCGATATGGGCGGCGGTGAAGCGGCCCCGGCTGCTGCGGAAGAAGAGGCAGCTCCGGCGGGAACAGGCGTAGCCGAATTCCATCCGGCCTGGCCGTACGCGCCACCCCCCACGGGCCACTTCAACACCTGGGTTACGAACGGCATGACCCTTGGCATTTACCGCGCCCTAATGGAACCGCCGTTGTTCATGTTCCTTTGGGCCGACGGCAGCTGGATGCCGGTAGCCGGGGAGTCCTGGGAATGGGTCGACGACGTCACCTTGCGCGTCAACCTGATCCAGGGAGCCCAGTGGAGTGACGGCAGCGCCTACACTTCACAGGACGTTGTCGACACCTTCTCCATCTCACGCCTGCTCAGCCAGACGGTCTGGCGCTTCCTCGATGACGTGCAGGCCGTGGATGATCACACGGTAGACTTCGTTCTCAGCGGTCCGTCCACGACGGTCCCCCGCCGTGTACTGCGCGAGGTACATATCACAGCCTCCTCGGTCTATGGTGACTTTGCCCAGCGCACTCGCGATCTGGTCGAGGCCGGCATGACCAATGAGGACGACGAATGGAAGCAGTTGCTGCAGGAGTTCAACGAGTTGCGCCCGGACGAAATGGTCGTCCTGGGGCCGTATGCGATCGACCCTGCCAGCATCACCGAGTCCCAGATGATTCTCAACAAGGTCGAGACCTCCTACTGGGCTGACACCGTGCGCTTCGACCGCATGCTCAACTACAACGGTGAGACGCCGGTGGTTACGCCGCTCGTCCTCTCCGGCGACGTCGACTATGCTACGCACGGCTTCCCGCCTGCGACCGAGCGCGAGTTCATGTCTCTGGGTTACCGCATCATCCGCGCCCCCATCTACGGCGGCCCGGCACTCTATTTCAACCACACGATCTATCCCTTAAACGTCAAAGAAGTGCGCCAGGCCCTGGCCTACGCCATCAACTTTGAAGAGAACGCCTTTATCTCGCTGGCCGAATCGGGCGTGGCGCAGGAGTGCATGTGCGGATTCTCAGACAACATCACGCCCCTCTGGCTGAGTGACGGGGCGCGCGCCAGCTTGGATCCATACAGCCAGGATCTGGAAAAGGCGGAGCAGATGTTGCTCGACATCGGCTTCACTCGCGCCGACGACGGTGTCTGGGTTGACGACACCGGCGCCCGCATGGAGTGGGAGCTGACCGCGCCGGCAGAGTACGCCGACTGGTCTGCCGCGGCTGAGAACGTGGCCGAGCAGTTGACTGCTTTCGGATTCCAGACCAGCTTCCGAGGCGTCAACTTCCAGCAGCATCCGATCGACGTGAATGAAGGCAAGTTCCAGCTCGCGATTCGCGGTTGGGGCGCAGGCAATCCGCACCCGTCCTTCTCCTATGAGAATGACTTCAGTACGCACAACGCCGCCGCCACGGGCGTGGGCGCGTCGGGCGCCGGCAGCATCGAACTGCCCGGCATGTCCTTCGACCTGAACGTCAGCACTGACAGCGTTGGCGACGTCGACCTGTGGGCGCTGACCAAGGAGGCCGGCTCTGGCGGTGACGCCGCCATGCAGATCGCCGCGCTCGACAAGATCGCGATGGCCTACAACGAACTGCTGCCGCAGATTCCCCTTTGGGAACGCTACGGCAACAACCCGGTCCCCAGCCGCTTTGCCAGTGGTTGGCTGCCCGAAGGCGACCCGATCTACGTCAACAGCCCCTACGCCGACTCCTTCGTCGTCATCCAGATTCTGACCGGACAGCTTGGCCCGGCGGAATAGGCGATACTGTAGAGTGAGTTTTGTGGTAGAATAAGTGTAGTTAGGGCCGGCACCCCTGTGTCGGCCCTACTCTTTCAACCCCGGCGGACAGTCAGGCCCGCCGATCAATCAAAGAGGTGCGAGGCCTGCGCCGCGAAAGAGAGCAGTATGAACACAGATTTGACCCAGGACCAGATTGATTCATATCAGCAGAACGGGTTCGTAGTCCTGCACGACTTCCTCACCCCGGACGAATTGGAGACTTGGCGGCAGGCGGTTGATGGGGCCGTGCGCCGGCGTGGCAAGCAAAGGATGTTCAACCAGGAAGTGGACGAAGACCGTGAAGAATCCTACTACGATTATGTCTTCGTCCAGCGTGTTAACCTGTGGCAGGACAGTCTGGACGTGCGGAGGCTAATTCTGGATCCCCGTCTGGGCAAGATGGCCGCAGACCTGGCCGGGGTGGAAGGCGTCCGTATCTGGCATGACCAGGCGTTGATCAAGCAGCCGTGGGCCAACCCCACCGGCTGGCATCTCGATAATCCTTTCTGGTCCTACTCTTCCCGGGAGACCCTTAGTCTCTGGGTCGCCCTCGATGACGCCACATTGCAGAACGGCTGCCTCTACTTCCTGCCCGGCAGCCACAAGACAGCCACTTACGACAATGTCAGCATCGGCGAAAACATCGGCGACATTTTCCGCGTCTACCCGCAGTGGAAAGACATCATGGCGGCCCCCGCCGAAATGAAGGCCGGTTCCGCCTCCTTTCACAACGGACTCATCGCCCACGGCGCTGGTGCCAACATGACCCCGGGCTGGCGACGAGCCATGACCTGCGGCTTCATGCCAGACGGCTGCACCTTCAACGGCATACAGAACATCCTCAATGATGAACAGTTCGCCAGCTATGAGATTGGCGACCTGCTCGACGATGACCGGCAGAACCCCCTTATCTTCCACCGCTCAAAGCCCTATGAGGAGAAACTAGCCGAACGATTCGCACAATAAAAGCAGACATCATAGCACTGGTCGCGGCCTCTGCCTGGCGCTGATCATCCTGATTGCCGCTCAGTACTTTCTTGCCAACTAGGTTGTAATCCGGCCACCTTAGTTGTAGTGAACTGTCTGGGATAGATAGATTCGGAATTCGTGGAAGCATTGCTCGAAGAGTGTCATCGTGATAAAGACGTCATTCTCGCCAATAGAAACTGGAAGAAATAGGCGTACCGCTGAAAGTCTGCGATTTGCAAGTACTGCATCTGCCCGTACTCCAGAAGAGTCGGTAGAAGAGTCGGTGAGTTAAGGTTTGCAAAACTGATGCAGAAGTCGCGCCCAGAAAACCAATTTTGGCGCGGCTTTTGCAGACTTTACGCGACTTTTGTAGACGTAGCGCGACATAACGCGACCTGAACCCAAGCGACTGCATTGGATTTGTACAAGGCTTCGTAGGGCTGCCCTGGTCAGGTAAAGCTGCCTCTTGTGGGTCACTTGAACTTCCGCGCTTTGGGTACGATTACACTGGGTTCCAGCCCAGCGTCGATTGACAGTTTTTTCCTGCTATGCTAGCATTTCCGTCATTCTTGTTTTCCCTCCCGTTGCCCGTAGACTATACGAATATACTCCACATTGAGGAGGATGCTCCGTGCTGAACGTAGCAATTATTGGAATGGGAAACATCGGTCGTACGCATGCCGGTGTCTACCAGGCCAGCGAACGCGCGCACCTGGCCGCAGTCTGTGACATGGACAAGGGCATAGCTGACGCGGCCGCAGAGCGCTTTGGCGTACCAGCCTACTACAGCGTTTCAGAACTACTCGAAATGGTAAAGTTGGACGCCGTCAGTGTCACCACCGCGGGGGCTGAAAACGGCGGCCATCACTACGAGCCGGTCATGCAGTGCCTCAATGCGGGGCTGCACGTATTATGCGAAAAACCGATCTCAAATAACATAGAACATGCACGCGAAATGGCAGCCATGGCCGATGAGACCGGCCTCTACTTCGGCATCAACCTCAACCATCGATTCGTGCCGCCCGCGGCTAAGGCCAAGCAGTGGGTCGAGGAAGGCAAGTTGGGCGATCTTCTGCTGATGAACATGACGATGTGGATCGGCAATCCTAACGACACCTCGCCCTGGTTTCACATTCGTGCGCTGCACCCCCACAGCCTCGACATTATGCGCTACTTCTGTGGTGACGTGAAGCGCGTTCACGCCTTCTTCAATCAGGCCCCAGGCCGCGTCTGCTACTCGAACGCCCAGGTAAATCTGGAATTCGCAAACGGGGTCGTTGGACATTTGACAGGCAGTTACGACACCAACCCGCGGCATAATCTGGAACGATGCGAGGTAATGGGCACCGCCGGCCGCTTTGTTCTCGACAATCTCTACCAGGAGTTGACCCTCTACCCCCGCCAGAGCGAAGAACTGACCGTCGTGCGCAATAGCATCATGGGCGGTCTCAGCGGGTTCGACGCTACATTCACCAACCGCATCAATCGCTGGATAGAGCAAGTGGACGACGGCGTTCCGAGGGAGGAAATCGAAGCTTCTGGACGCGAAGGGCTGGCCGTACAGGAAATCATTGAAGCGGCAATCCGTTCTCACCATAGTGGAAAAGCGGAAGAAGTCCCGGCCGTCTGAGGACTTTGTGAGTGGCTGCATGTGCAATGAGCCTGAGTGCCTTGTCCTGAAATGCGGTCAGGATCAAACTAGAGCCTATGAACTACTGGAAGGCGAGCAAGAACTGTAGTGAAGAATTCCTCAGGAACTCAGGAGTTGCTAGAGCAACTCAATCGTGATGGCTACATTCTCATTCCTAGTGCACTGTCCACCGAACGGGTAGAACAGTGGAAGACGGTCCTGTACGCACTCTACGACCGCGGCGCTTATGAGATAAGCAACGGCGTTGGCAACGTTGCCTTCGAGAAGTTGCTTGCCTTGGAGCCGGAACTGGCCGGCGAGCTCGTGGGGCACGAAAGTGTTGCCCCATTCCTGCATGCCATTATGGGTAAGCAGTGCCAGTTGCGCAGCCTGCGCGCCCACGTCAACCCTGCCGCCTATTTGCAGGAGTGGCACATGGACTTCTACGACTACTACTACCAGGAAGAGAAAGCGGAGGCACAGAATCCCACGCACGGCCTTTGCGTCAATTCGACCTTCTATCTGACCGACAACACACCTGATCGTGCGCGTCTTACTTTCGTCAAGAACTATCTGGATCGCCCGGTACCGGAAGAATTGATCCCGTTCTTGCGCTACACTGAGGATCGGAGCGACCCGTTCCAGCGCTGGTGCGACGAGCAGGAGTTGGAACATCTGCACCCGATGGCTGGAGATGCAGTCGTCTTCTACAGCCACATTCCTCACCAGGGTGCCAAGATAGGCCCGGATCCGGAAGGCGAGATCCGCGCCAATATCGTGCTCCACTACCAGCAGAATCCCATGTTCCCCAGCATAAAGTTCGTCAGCAATCCCCAGTTTACCCTTGACACACTGGGTTACGCAGGCACTTTCCCATTTGCCGATCAAAAATGACGGCACTATCGACACAGTTCAGTGAGAACGAAAGGAAGGAACTGATGAAACCTTACCGAACAATTCTCGGCCTAGTTCTTCTGTTATCGCTTGTCCTCCTGGCGGCTTGCGGCGCGCCCGCAGACGGCGGGATGGCTGCTGAAGAAGCTCCGGCGGCGGAAGAGGCTGCGGCCGACGACGAAGTAGTCGAAATCGAGGAAACCGAGGAAGAGGCGATGGAGATGAGCGGCGAAATCGTCGTCAGCATCGCCTCCAACGACGTCCAGACCTATCAGGCGATTGCTGACGCCTACATGGAGTTACACCCGGACGTGAGCGTCCTCGTTGAGCTCAAGGCGCCCGGCGTCGATGCCTACTTGCAATGGATTCGCACGCAGTTCACTTCAGAAGTGCCGCGCGTGTCCATCATCGAGTCACCCCATCTGCGCGAATTCGCCCAGGAAGGGCGGCTGATCGACTGGGGCCCGTACCTCAACAAGGTGAATCCCTACACGGGCGAAAAGTGGGAGAATAGCTTTGAAACGTGGGGCCTGAATCTGGTGCGCGACCCCAATACGGGCCAGATGTTCACTATGCCTTATATGTCCGTCCAGACATTCTGGCTCTACAACAAGGCTCTCTTCGAACAGGCCGGCATCACTGACGTGCCGCCGCAACCGACTTGGGACCAATTTGTCGGTTGGAACGAGAAGCTGCGCGACTCGGGAGTCATTCCCATCGCCATGGAAGGCACGACCGAGCAAATCTGGGGCGGCGGCCGCATGCCCTGGCTGATGCGTTCGGCGATGGACCAGTACCATCGCGACGAACTGCAGATCATTCAGTGCCAGGACGGTGACTGGTGCTTCCGCGAAGGCATCGATGACACCTGGTCATACGATCCCACCGACGTCCGCAATGACGATCCGGACCGAGTCTCCGTCAACATTGCTCGCCATCTGGCCGCCTTGCGCGACGGCGAAATCAATTTCAACAACGATTGTACCGTAGAAATGATGACCAACATCGGACGCGTCTTCCAGACGGCAAACGGATTCGTCCCCGAAGGTTGGACCGGCATGACCGACGCATATCCTCTGTTCCTGACGCAGAAGGCGGCAATGCGTATGGTTCATGGCGGCATCTACACCAGCCTGCCCAAAGACATTCGTGCACTCGCCCAAGGTGAGTATGGCGGCCAGGCCGAAGTTACAGAAGAGGACTCAGCCGCTGCGGTCGAGTTTGAGTACGGTCGCTTCGCATTTCCCAACATCGAGGGCCCCTGTGTTCAGGGAACCGCACGTGCCAACGAATTGACTCAGGGCTACCTGGCTCTGCCCCTGAAAGACCGAGCCCAGAACGACTTGGAAGTCGACTTTGTAATGTTCTGGACCAGTCCCCAGGGTATGCAGATCTTCCTGGAAAACAAGCTGGATCCCGAAAACCTGCAGGGTGGTATCGCCGGTCCGCCGTTGATCAGAAACGTTACGCTTCCCGGCGAATGGGAGGAAGTATTCGCCCAGAGCGTTTTCGTCGGCAACTATGAAAAGCCAGGCGCGCCCGGCGACGCTGTTGCACGCGGCTTCTTCAAGTACGAAGAAACAAAACGCGAGTGGTCGATCATGGTTCAGGAGTTCTTCGAAGGCAAGATTACCGCCGAACAGTTCGCGGAAAGCTACCAAGCCCTTCTCGAAGACAACTTTGACGGACTGTTGGAGTATCTCAACCTGACACACGAGGACCTCGACAATCCCGAGAAACGCCCCCCCGGTTGGGTCGCGGCCGGACCGTACTAATCTGTTGGACTGCGCCTCCGCCCATTGCGGCGGAGGCGGCGCACAAGCCTTCAAGAACGAACGTCTATGGGTTTGTCACTACGCCAGCCGTCCAGGATGAGACGAACACTTCATAATAAATCAGGCACGCCGCTCTTGAGAGGGAGCGGCTTGCCTGGTTTGTGGTACAAGAGTACCGCTGTGCACTTGCGGCGGGCCGGCGGAGCGATCGCGCTGGCCGCCGCAATTTTGCTGGCCATCACGTTGCCCCTGTCGGCACAGTCTCCGGAAGGTATACTGTGGGAGCATAAGGCCAGCAGTCGCGTCCAGGCCGTCGCCGTTTCCGAAGACGGGGCGCTCGTTGCCGTTGGCAGCCGTGATAATTCACTGCGACTGTTCGACGCACTCGGCCAACTGCTCTGGCCGTTCGAGGCCGAAAACAGCATTCTCGGCTTGGACATGTCGCCGGACGGGCAGTGGATCGCGGTCGCCTCAGAAGATCGCCACGTCTATCTGCTCGAAGGTGACGGCTCTGAACTGTGGAAGTTCAAAGCGGCCCGCCCGATGAACAATGCCGCCGTAGCCAGAGACGGGTCGCTGGTCGCAGCCACTTCCGATGACCGGTCGGTCTACGTTTTCGATAACAAAGGCAACCTGCTATGGCAGGAGGAACTGGGCATCGGAGTTCGGGCTATCGACATCTACGGGAGCGCCGAAAAAGCCCGTGTTGTTTTGGGCTCCGACGACGGGTTCATCACAGTTTACAGCCGCGAAGGCAGAGACCTGCTCCAAATGCGGCTTGATTACAACGTAAATTCGGTTTCCGTAACCCCGAACGGCGCCCGCGTCCTGGCTGGCACAGGAGACGGCTCGGCCATTCTACTTAATGGAGCAAACGGAAGTGAGATTTGGCGTTTCAGGGCCGAAGACTCCGTTAACAGCGTCTCGCTGGCCAGTGACGGGTCCAACGCCCTCGTCGGCTCGAAGGACGGGAGCGCGTATCTGCTGGACGCTGACGGCAACCTGACTCACCAGTTTAGGCAGGAATCCGAGGTTCTGAGTGTTAGCCTGGCTGGTGACGGCAACAGCCTCTCGGTTGGGGCAGTCTCCGGTTCGGCGAGAGTCTACGATCGAGCGGAGGCGTTGAGCGGAGCCGCCCGTTTGTCAGCCCAGCGCCAGCGAACGCTGCTGGCGGTAGTCGGCGCGATCGTGTTGCTCATCCTCGCAGCGGTCTGGGCCGCTCGCAACACCGCGGCTGGACAGCAGGCCTGGCAGCGCAGTGCAGCCGGGCCTGTCAGCGTGCTGCAGACGATGTGGGGCGCCCGTCTCTCCTATCTTCTTATCCTGCCAACTCTGGCCCTGCTTTTAACCTTCAACTACTATCCCGCCTTCTCCGGCCTGTATCATGCCTTCACCGACTGGAGTCCAGGCGTCCGCACCGAATGGGTGGGCTTGGCAAACTTCCAGTCTCTGATGGATAATCGCTTCTTCCTTTCCGGCTTCCGCAATGCCGCTATCCTGGTCGTCGTATCCATTGCAAAAACAATGACCATGCCGCTTCTTGTGGCGGAATTCATCTTCAACCTGCGCAACAGATTCTCACAGTATTGGTTTCGCACACTGTTTGTCGTGCCAATCGTGCTGCCCGCAGTGGTAGAGATCCTCGTCTGGAATAACATCTACGATCCCGCCATCGGTCTCCTCAACGAGAGCCTCAAGCTGGTGGGCCTGGAAGAGTTCACACGCGTCTGGTACGGTGACGCCAGCGTCGCCCTTGGCTCCATTATCTTTATCGGCGTGCCCTGGGTGAACGCCTTCGCCCTGCTCATCTTCTACGGCGGCCTCATCTCCATCTCCAACGAAATCATCGACGCAAGTCTCGTCGACGGGGCCAGCACTTGGAAGCGCTTCTGGAGCATCGATCTGCCCCTGCTCATGGGCCAGGTCAAGCTGCTCCTCATCCTCAACTTCATCAACGCTGTCCAGACCTTTGAGCTTGTATTCCTAACGACCGGCGGCGGTCCCGGAGCGGCCACCTACACGCCCGCTCTTGAACTCTACTACAAGGCGATGCGAATGGATCGCATGGGCATCGCTTCAGCCATTGGAATGATTCTCTTTATCATAATCCTTGCAGGCACAGTGATAAATATGCGTTTCGTCAGCTCCGCAACCGAGTATGAGGCCTGACATGGTGACGGTGCGAGAAGGTCAGGGGTCAGAGAGAATCGAGTCTGTCGAAACCCGCGCCGAAAGCGGCGAAGAGTCCGGCCAGCCAATTCTTTCCTCGGGCTCCGCCCTTGCAGTTTTCCACTTGAGCGGCACACAGTTCTTGCTCTATGCCGTCTTGCTCATCCTACTGATCGTTACCTTCATCCCTATCGTCTACCTGGTGGCACTCTCACTCAAGGACAACGGTCAGATCTACGGGCGTTTCTGGTCCATGCCCGATCCCTATCGCTGGGAAAACTTCGCGCTGGGCTCGCTGGCCATCTGGCGAGCGGTTCTGAACTCAATTCTGACGTCCGGAAGTTCGACGGCTGCGACCGTCGTGCTCGCTAGCCTCAGCGGTTATGTCTTTGCAAGGCACCGGTTTCCCGGCAAAGAGATGATCTATACGGGTATCCTCGCCCTGCTGATGATCCCACCGATTCTGACACTAATCCCCGCCTACGTTCTCATCCTCAATATGGGCTTGGAAAACACCTACTGGGCGCTCATATTGCCGTGGACATCGGGCGGCCAGGTCTTTGCACTGCTGCTATGCCGCAGCTTTTTCGCCACGCTGCCCGAGGAGTTTTTCGACGCGGCGCGCATCGACGGCGCCAGTGAGCTTCAGAGTTTCGCCAGAATCGCGGTACCGCTTTCCGCGCCGATACTGGTGACGGTGGCCGTAGTAAGACTGGTCACTACCTACAATCAGTTCATGTGGCCCCTGGTCGTCATCTCCAGCCCGAAACGCCAGGTCGTGGCCGTGGCCCTGACCCAGTTCACATCCGAGATCGGCGTCACCGATCTCGGTCCACAGATGGCCGGTTACATCCTGGCATCGATTCCTCTGATCGTGTTGTTTTCCTTCGGCATGAGGCACTATGTACGGGGCCTGACCGCCGGTGGTCTGAAAGCCTAGCTCCACAGCCTTCCCACAATTGAACCCCGAGGTTTTCACATGGATAAATTACGAATCGGCGTCCTGAGCCACGCCCACGGTCACAGCAACGCCTACTGCCGCATGATTCAGGACTTCGGTGATGCGGAGCTGGTTGCCTGTTGGGACGATAACGAGGAACGCGGGCGCGAGGCCGCTGCCGCATTCGGCATGGCGTACCGCTTCGACTCCCAAGCCGTCACCTCCGATCCAAACATCGACGCCGTTGTCGTCACGACCGAAACGAATCGCCACGCCGAGTTCGTGGAGCAGGCCGCGGAGGCAGGCAAGGCGATCCTCTGTCAGAAGCCGCTGGCAACGACGCTGGAAGACTGCGATCGCATTATCGAGGTTGTTCGCCGCACCGGTGTCAAATTCAGTGTCGCTTTCCAGATGCGCCAAGACCCGGTCAACCGCAAAATCAAGGAGTTGGTCGATGCTAAGGCTGTCGGTGAAATCGCCGTCGTGCGCCGACGGCACTGTATCGGCGTGCTCAATAACGAGGGCTTCTTCACCGGGCCCACCCGCTGGCACGTCGACCCCGTCGCCAACGTAGGAATGTTCTTCGACGACGCCATCCACGCCGCCGACTGGTTCTACTGGACCTTTGGGCCTGCCAAGAGAGTAATGGCTGAGATCGACAATGTCGTAACCAATGTTGCGCCGGACGACAACGGTATTGCTCTTTTTCGCTTCGAAAGCGGCGCCATTGGCACTCTTTTCAACGGCTCAACAACTGTTGCAGGCGTCAATACGACTGAGATCTTCGGTGCAGAAGGGACAATCATCCAGGACTACGGGGACGGTCCGTCCACCTCCGTGCCCAGGCCGCCTGGCGCGGCCCCCTTACGAATGATTCGGCAGGGCGACGAAGACTGGCAGGATTTCCATCTGCCGATCCCAGCGAGCCAGGGGGAACGGATCGCGGCGGTGCCCCGGCCGTTTATAGACTACGTTCGGGGCGTAAGCGACGAGCACGTCAGCGCCGAGGAAGGGCGCAAGTCGGTTGAAATGATCTTGGGGGCGTACCGTTCGGCACGCGAGGGCAGGAGGATCTCGCTCTAGAGGCTGCGCCGCATGTCGCGGTTCTCAAATCAGGGGCAGCAATACTTTCGCCGTCTCTTCGACGAGCCAGCTGTAGAACTCTTCGGACAGAACACCGCTGCCATGGTCCTGGATGAACTGCAGTTGTACCGCGGTCAGCTCGGCTTCGGCCGCAGCTACGGCATTTTGGTACGGGTTGGCAGGCGTTCTATCCAGCGGGGCGACAAACTCGACTGTAAGCGCGCCGTCGTAACCGATCTCCTTCAGAGTACTGACAATCTGCGGCCAGTCTAGTGCACCCATGCCGCAAGCCATGCGATTGTTGTCGGCAACATGGAAGTCGACTAGCCGCTCCTTCGAGTTCCTGATCGCCTCGAGCATATCGACCTCTTCAATGTTGAGATGAAAGGTGTCTAGGCAGACTCCGCAGTCCGGACCGACCTCCTCGGCCAGCAACACGGCCTGGTCGGCGCGGTTGAGAAAGTTAGTCTCAAATCGGTTGAGCGGCTCCAGGGCGATGCGAATCCCTTCCTTCTGAGCATGGTCGTAGACCTCCTTCAGGCTTTCAACGGCCCAGGCCCACTCCTGCTCAGGCGTATCCATGGGGGAAACCTTACCAACTTGCGATGGCACGACTGTCATCTCGTACCCGTCCAGCTCTTTCGCCATCGTAATGCAGTCATTGAGATACCTGATGGACGTAACGCGAACCGACTCATCAGCGTGAATCAGGTCTCGTCCCTCGAACATCAGTGAGACTGCCCCCCAGCAAGCGATTTCGTTCTCTGCTAGGAGTATTCGCAGTTCCTTTGTATCGAAGACCTCCGGCTCCCCGCTAATCTCTATGCTCTTGTAGCCATAGCGGGCCAGCCGCCGAACCGTTACATCGATCGGTTCTGCGCGCATCCAATTGTGCATCGAAAGGTGCATGGATTCTCTCCCAGAATTGTGTCGAGGCGCAGACGGCGCTTAGAAGAGAGACGGATTGAGAGCTACTCGGTCGGTCACAGTTACCCCATGCCTACCCAGTCGATTTCACGATTCGCCTGCGTAAGCAGGATAGTGCTCAGGTCGCCTATGTGCTGCTGCAGATGGCGAATATTGTAGATCTGCAGTTCCAACTTATCGAACGGAAGCCAGTGGAATCCGGACGGTGCGCTCAGGTCAACCGTGGGTACCGTGCTGACTACAAACGATCGCAGATGTTCAATATAGGCCAGAATCTCTTCGGGGCTGTATGGCTGGTCAGCCTGTGGCTGCTCATGCGGAGGCCAAGGCGTCGGACCTAAGAATTGGTACCCGTCTCTTGCATTTCCCCACAGTTTCATTTCGTCTTCTGAAGGTTGCATGTAGAGATCCACGTAGAAGAGCGCATGGTATGCCACGCGCCAAAAGGGATTGGCCTCTCCCGGAACATTCCACAGCTCCTCAGGGCAGGAAGTGACTGTCTGCTCCATCATCGACAGCGCGGCGCTAAACTGGGAAGCAACTGTTTTTGGGATATCCATTGGGGAAACTCCTTTCACTCTCGGTCACGAAAGATCTCGAACCGGACCCTTTGGCAAGACTTGAAATAAACTGTCAGATTGTGTTCACAGCATGACTTGAATTGTAATGGCCTGCTACTGCACTGTCAATCGAAAAGGGGCACAGGAACGTTGGACTAGTCGGGACGAATTTGCAACAGCACTTGGTGAAGGGTGTCTCTCACACCGGTCGAGGCGAGACCGGCATCGCGGCACAGATTCCATTGCACGAGGGCAACTCTGAGGGATCAGAACAATGAAAGGTTTTGGTGGAGTTGGATCGTGGCAAACAAGCCCTGCATCGCGAGCTTCTTGACATGCAAGTCAGATTGGCAGCTCTCTTGGCGTCTGCCAGCAAGCACTCGGACCAATCGATATTCGCACAAAACTGCATTCCCTGAGACAGCAAACTTTCCGGCAGTTTGGCGTCCAGGCTCCTCAAACTTCTCGCCAGACCTTCAGCACGGGTGCCCAGTTATTCGCTCGGCTTATTTTTGATCAAGATCGAGCCGACAACGGTTGAACTCGGTATCAGCACTCGCTTTTCCTCTGAGTCCAACACAATGTGCATTAGCGTGATATCGGCCACGACACCGGTTTCCCTGCCAATGGTAACGTTTTCGCCCAGTCCTACAGGCCGAAATATCGCCAGGAAGACCCCAGCCACGGTGTGCCCCATGACGGTCTGTGATGCAAAGCCCGCAACCAGTCCCGCGAAACTTCCCATCGTCAACGCAGCCACGGCGTTGTCAGTCACTACGGAAACCAGGAAGGAGAATATCAGCCCATATCCCAACAGGCGTGCTATGACCCGTAGCGTTCGAGCAACGTCTTCCGACGTTCGCCTTTGGGCAATTGTGTACACCCACTTTGTTCCGGATTGGACGGCGACATGCCCCAAGAACGCGACTACGACCACTGAGATGGCATTCTCGTACGGCGCCAGGAAGCCAAAGAATTCATAGTCTTCCAATCTGGATGTGAAAGAGAGTATAGCCAGAAGGCCAACTAGAGCCAGTACCGTCGAAACCAGTGGCCCGGCCGTCGAAGAAGTGGATGTGGGCTGACCTGTGCTGTCTATCATCGTGCAATAGCCTCCTGTTGGTCTCGTCTTGCTCTACACTGAGGATCCCGGCCTGGGGCGCTGACTCCCTTCTCAAAAGCCATTCCTGCACCTGACTCAAAACGGCTGGCAACATGCGCCCCACTGCTTCTCCGACGATCTACTTCTAGGGCTGGGTTGGATCGAGTCTGGCAAGTGTCAAAGATAGTAACAATGCTGGTAGCTGTTGTCAAGGGTACTGCGGTTGCCCTGAAATCCCCCAACATGCCAGTCGGAATGCCAGCGCTTGGGCTGAAAAACCCATCGAGAATTGACGGCGACCTACCGGCTGAATGTGCCAATTGATCACGGGAACCGCCCAGACAATCGGTATTCCTTCGGTACGATTCAAATGCCGGTTCGAGTGCCAAACGTCGAATTGAAAGCTCCGGCAGCGGGTCAAAGAAATATCGGGAAGCCCCTAACCTTTTCTCACAGATTCGACGTGAGACGAAAGGCTGCGCATCTGGACAAGAAGCGACAAGGCTGCTAGGCTACGAGACATCGAGTCCAGTAACTCTAACTGCCAAAGGAAAAGAATGGAGGAAGAGTCTCGCGGTGGGCTGATTCAGAAGGCGATTTACCGCTTTGCCCGCACGTCAAGGATTCGCTACTTTCGGGCAGAGCGTACGCGATCCGGAATCGAGTTTCTCTACCCGATCAGTGTCAGCGGTTCACGTATCGTTGACACCAGCAATAGCGGCCGCGATTATGTTATCCTCTATCTGCTCACGAAGTGGGGCAGGTTGGCGGCCGGCGGTTACTGGCTGAACCCGAGGAAGATCTTCGAAAAGGCCTACGTTACCGACGCTACGCTGGCAGATCTCATTCTGGTGGCTGAAAGTATCGAAGACCTGCCCGACGCCCACCTTCTCTTGGATGACGTTCTCAACCGTGCTGATGTGGAGGTAGATATGGAAGTTTGGGGAGGAGCACTGGAATAAGCTCGAATTAAGCTGACAACTGCGACATTTCCATTAGAGAAATACGATGAACAGATCTGACAAGAACGAAACCAATTCGCCCCCCGACTTGGAGGAGGGGTCCGAGTTGAGGCTGGACTTCGGCAAGTTGCAGGCCATTGGCAAAGGGGATGCCGCTGTCATCCCTGTAGCTGTGCAGGACAACGAATCAAGGGAAGTTCTGATCGTTGCTTACGTCAACCGGGAAGCACTGGCCTATACGCTCACCCACGGCGTTGCCGCCTTCTGGAGCACTTCCCGCAACGAGCTGTGGGTGAAAGGCGCGACTTCCGGCGACATGCTGGAACTGGTTGACGCCCGCGTCAATTGCGAGCAGAACTCACTGTTGTTTCTTGTACGCCCTCTGGGAGCAGGCGCCTGCCACACCAGGGACGCGGAAGGCAGGGCGCGTAGTGGCTGTTACTATCGACGCATCGAACAGTCTGTCAGCAAAACTACCGGAACCGAAGAGAGGCATTCCCAGTCCTGGCATCTTTCGTTCTTATGACTTAACGGCAGGAACACTTCTCTTCCTCCCATGCACGGCCCGACACCATAGCTTGAATCTAAACCCAAACATTGACTGAGGACCACAATGAGTCGCTTGACACTTGGAATCCCGAAGGGCAGCCTGCAGGAATCGACAATAGCTCTGTTTGCCAAAGCCGGCTATCAGGTATATGTACGCGGCCGCTCCTACGCTCCATACATTGACGATCCGGAAATTGGGTGCCTGATGTTCCGCGCCCAAGAAATAGCCCGCTACGTCGAAAGAGGCGTTCTCGATGTCGGTCTTACCGGCAAGGACTGGGTTCAAGAGAACGAAGCTGACGTATTGGAAGTGGAAGACCTGGTCTACAGCAAGGCGACCAATCAGGCCTACCGCTGGGTACTGGCGGTTCCGGACGATTCCGACATCCACAGCCCTCATGATCTGAGGGGCAAGAGAATCGCAACCGAGCTTGTCCAGGTTACGCGCCGCTATCTGGAACGTCACGGGGTCGAAGCCGAAGTCGAGTACTCGTGGGGCGCGACCGAGGTCAAGGCGCCGCTGCTTGTCGATGCCGTCGTGGAAGGCACAGAGACTGGCTCTTCGCTGCGGGCGAATCGGCTGCGCATTGTAGACACAGTCGCCGAATCCACGACAAAGTTGATCGCCAATCATGACGCGTGGGCCGATGCGTGGAAGCGTCAGAAGATCAAGAACCTGTCAATGCTTCTCAAAGGCGCGCTGCAAGCCGGCGCCAAGGTCGGCCTCAAGATGAACCTGCCCCGAACCTCTTTGGAGGCGATCACCGCTCAACTTCCGGCGCTGCACACGCCGTCGATAACAAACCAGACCGATCCGGACTGGGTCGCACTAGAGGTGATTATCGATGAGAAGGTCGTTCGCGACTTGATCCCCGATCTGAAGCAGGCAGGCGCCACAGGAATCATCGAGTATCCGCTGAATAAAGTGATCTATTGATTTTCGCCAGAAAAGAGTTCGCTCCTGCAAGTGAGGAATGGTCCAATGCCCATCAAACAGTCAGTCTGTATCCCGATCTTTCCCAAAGGTACCATGTCACAGGACCAACTCTTCACGGAGATTGCCGGGATCGGCTACCCAGCAGTGGAAATCTGGGGGCGAGGCGACGATTTTATTGGCTTCTGCGAGGCCGCCGCCAGCCACGGTCTGCGCGTGGTGAGCTTCAGCGGGCACGACTCGCTTCCGGACGGTCTCAACAATCCTGCCAACCATGACAGGATCGCGGCTGAGTTGCACGAGTCGATAGACGTAGCGGCTGCCAATGGCGTAGAAGGACTGATATGTTTCAGCGGAAACCGCATTCCGGAAATGAGTGAGGTGGAGGCCATCTCCAACACAGCCGCCGGTCTACGCCGCGCTGCCCCGCATGCCGAGGCCAGAGGCGTCAATCTCAATTTGGAACTGCTCAATTCCAAGGTGAACCATGCAGGTTACCAGTGTGACCGCAGTGCTTGGGGACTGGCGGTAGTGCAACAGGTAGACAGCCCCAACGTCAAACTCCTCTATGACATCTACCATATGCAGATCATGGAAGGTGATGTGATCCGCACGATGACGGATAACCTGGACGCTATCGGCCACATCCATACTGCGGGCAATCCAGGACGCAACGAGCTGGATGACAACCAGGAGTTGAACTACCGCGGCATCTGCCGGGCGCTCAGCAGCTCCGGCTACGCCGGCTACGTCGGCCACGAATTCCACCCCCGGGGTGAAGTCGTCTCTGCGCTGAAGCAGGCCTTCGAACTGTGCGATGTCTGAACATAGGTGCCCGTCCCATGGAACTGGTATGGGATACCGGTAGACGCTGCCACCCTACTTCCCTCCACCCCCCCCCGTCGAGGAGCCCAGATGTCTACTCAACCACATATAATATACATCCTGTCAGATGAGCACTTCGGCGGCGCTATGAGTCACATGGGAGATGCCAATGTACGCACGCCTAACATGGACCGCCTGGCCACAGAAGGAGTCAGCTTCGACCGAGCCTACGCCAACTGCCCGATTTGCACGCCTTCAAGGGGCACGATCTTTTCGGGTCGGCACGCGCATGCCGGCCCCGTGCAGTACTTCTTCGATGTGTACAAGGCAGGCGCGCCGAGCACCGCAACGGCTCTGCGCGCAGCCGGATACCACACTGCCTACTTTGGCAAGTGGCACTGCGGCGTAGTGCAGGATCAGGAGCCGCCAGTCGTGAGGGCGGAAAGGGAGGAGTACACGCGGTGGCCTCACCGCACGCCGGAATACCATCGAGCCGGCTTCCAGGATTGGTACGGCTTCGAGATCAACAACGCCCCATTCAAGGGCTTCTATTATCACGAAGACGAGGCCAATCCGCGCATGATGGACGGCTATCAGACGGACTTTCTCACCGATCTGGCCATCGACTATTTGGAGTCTTACGATCGTGACGAGCCGCTTTTCCTTGTTCTCAGCGTAGAACCGCCCCACTTTCCCCTTGAAGCTCCTGAGTCGTTTGAGCGATTTGATCCTGCCACGCTGGAGACGCCGCCCAGCTTTGCCGACACGCCGGAGATGCGGGCCCAACTCGCAACGTACTACGCCATGGTGGAAAACCTTGACTGGAATATCGGCCGCCTGAGGGAAGCGCTTGACGGCCTGCCGGAATTCAGAAGCAACCGGTTGACGGTCTATTTCTCCGATCACGGAGACTATATGGGAACGCAAGGGGCTATCAACCGCAAGGAGAATCCCCACGAAAACTCGGTCCGCATCCCTGCCATTTTTCACTGGCCCGAGCAGATTCCGGCACAGGGAAGGAGAGATGGCCTCCTATTCAGTCTCGTTGACCTGTTCCCCACCACCCTCGGTCTGCTGGGGCTGGACATTCCTGGCCACAGCCAAGGGCTCGACTTTAGCGAAGCGTTGCGCGGGCAGCAGGACTTTACCGGGCCGGAAGCAGTCCTGATCGAAATGTCAGGCAACCCCCGCTGGAATCTGGACTTTTTGGACTGGCGCGGTCTGGTAACCTTTCGCTGGAAGTACGCCTTTTACGAGACGGGCCACGAACGGCTTTTTGATCTCAAGAACGACCCTTTCGAGATGAAAAACCTCTCCGAAACGGACCCGCAGACCTGTGCAGAGATGCGCGATAAGCTGCTGCAACTCCTGGCAGACAGCCGCGAACCCTATTTCGACGTCCTGATGGAGCACGGCGCGCCCGTGGAAGGACCGGCGCTGGACGTAGGGGAACGCAATTTCAAGGGCAAGTTGGCTCCTATCTGGCCGGACCTGGTGCACCGCCACCAACCATGATCTGTCCCTCAATATGGACCTCCCGGCTGAACTGTCCACCAATCTTGAAGATTGGAAGACAGAACACACGATAGCCTTCGCCCTATTGGGCAGCTACGCACGCGGTGATGCCGGGCCTCACAGCGACGTAGATGTCGTGCGCTTCGTTGATGACGACAAGCACGAAGACGAAGCCCGAACCTTTCTGGTCGGCGAAAGAGAACGCGGAACGAGGCGGCACGAGTACGTAGGCGCCATGCACAATCCCCAACGCTGGCTTGTCGTGCGCAGCACAGTCACCCCCAGCCAAGTGGAGAGCTGGTTCTCCGAACCAGGGCAAGCGCTGAACATCATCGCCGGTCTTCGCGACGGACGCCCTCTATGGGATCCGAATGGTCAATTTGCGGCCATTCAGCACCGTGCAAAGGAGTTCAAGTGGACGGAGGTGCTACAGAAAAAGGCTGACCGTCTGGCTGGCAAAGAACTGGTAGGCTGGATCGAAGAGGCTCACAAGGGGTTGGAAGGACTGCGGCGCAATGACACAGGGCGCCTGCTGAATGCCCGCTTTGGTTTGTCCTGGGGACTGGCTTGGGTAATGCGGCTGCACAGGGGTGTGTTTTCTACCAGCGACAACACTTTCTTCAACGACGTAATTGGCGTCGTCGGTCCGGAAACCAGGTGGGCCAAGCTATTGCACCAAGCCTTTGGCATAGCGACCGAGGCCGATGGTGAGACCTTTACATTACGCGAAGAAGTGACGGCCGGCCTGTTGCTTTACTGTGAGACCTTCTCACTCTTGAAGGAATCGTTGCCCCTGGACGACTTCCTTCTCATCGACCCTACTGTACAGCGAATTCGACGCGAACTGGAGTACAACGTCTTGGGCGCCGGCGGAGGGCCATGAGGTCGGACTAGCTGAGGCGAAAAACTGTGGTAGAGCCTGCAGTTGTGGTTGCGTTTTCCACATTGATTTCGGTAAACTAGGCGGCAAGAAGGCGTGCTCACTCTCCACGTCTACAAAGTTAGCGCCAATGACTCAGGAAATTGAACTACAGATTCTTTAGCGTGACACCCTTGCAGCGGCTTCATGTGAGTTCGCAATCTGCGACCGAACTGTCACACATGCGGCCGGCACGTGCCATCGCCAAAGATCCCGAAGAGTGTGAACCCGGTAAACGCGCCCAAAGGAGATGAAACAATGCTGACTCAAAACCAGGTCGACTTCTATCACGAACACGGTTACCTCAGAATTCCTGAGGTGTTCACGCCAGAGGAAACACAAGAACTGTCGAAAGAGATGGACCGCCTTGTCGAAGACTGGGCGTTCACGAGCCCAGGCTGGAATGGCCCGTGGCGCCAGGCGTATATGGACCCAGAGACAGAAAAGAAATCCAAACTGACCGCTATGCACGATCTACACTTCTATTCTGTCGCCTGGATGCGGGCAGCTACCAATCGCAAGCTTGCCAAGGCGCTCAGTCAACTGTTGGGCGAAAACGTAGAATTGCACCACACCACCATGCACATCAAGCCCCCTCAGACGGGGCATCCTTTCCCCATGCACCAGGACAACCCGTTCTACGGCCATCAGGACGGCCGTTTCATTGACGTTCTTGTCCACCTGGATGACACCTGCCATGAGAACGGCGAGATCCGTTTTCTGGACGGTTCCCACAAAATGGGCCATCTTGATCACGTCATCGAGACAGAGGACGGACCTTGTTCACCCCACTTACCGACTGACCAGTTCCACTTGGAGGATACGGTGGCCGTGCCAGCCAAGGCTGGCGATGTTGTTCTCTTCTGCATAGACACGGTCCACGGATCGTACATCAACCAGACCAAGAAACCCCGGCGGCTGGTGCGAATGGGCTACCGGGACCCGCAGAACCGACAAGAGTATGGCCAAAGCATGGGACGGCCAGGCGTGATTGTGAGCGGATATCGTGAGCGCAAAGAGGGAGACGAACTGCTGCCAATTGCATAGAACTTAGACAGATTATACCGTCCTTGATTGGGGATGGGAGCAGCCGCCCCATCCCCGGGCTGGGTATCAGAAGGAACTTGGAGCCGCATTGCTGCATGGACGCATTTTTCTCTACGCGGGCAAAGGAGAGGACCCAATGCTCACGCAACAACAGATCGACTTCTATCACGAGCACGGCTTTTTGCGCATTCCGCGCGTCTTTACCCCTGAAGAGACGGCGGAGCTTTCCGACGACCTGGACCGCCTGGTCGAAGACTGGGCCTTTACCAACCCCGGCTGGTCCGGTCCCTGGCGTCAAGCCTACATGGACCCGGAAACCGAAAGGAAGTCCAAGCTGACTGCGATGCAAGACCTGCACTACTACTCGGTAGCGTGGATGCAGGCGGCGACGAATCCCAAGCTCGCTGAGGCACTGAGCGACTTACTGGGCCCCAATGTAGAATTGCACCATACCACCCTCCACATTAAGCCTCCGCAGACAGGCCATCCCTTCCCTCTACACCAGGACAACCCATTCTATCCTCATCAGGACGGCCGCTTCATAGACGTCCTGGTACACCTGGACGACACCTGTCATGAAAACGGGGAAATCCGCTTCGTGGATGGCTCGCACAAGATGGGCCACCTGGAACATATCACCGAGACCGAGGACGGGCCCTGCTCGCCTCATTTGCCCACCGACAAATTTTACCTCGAAGATACCGTGGCCGTTCCGGCAGAGGCCGGGGATGTAGTCGTCTTCTGCATCGATACGATTCACGGCTCCTACATCAACCAGACAAAGAAGCCCCGCCGGCTCGTGCGCATGGGGTATCGAGATCCGCAGAATCGCGAGGTTGCCGGGCAGAGAGTTGAACGGGCAGGGTTGATCGTAAGCGGCTACCGCGAGCGCAAAGAGGGCGATGAACTGTGGCCGACGAAGGCCGCCAACACATAGTCCAGTGGGCCCCATACTCTGGAGAATCGTTTCAGCGTGATCTTTGATACTCTAGTCGTTGGCTCTGGGTCGGCGGGAAACATTCTTGCTTCCCGTTTGACGGAAGATTCAACTCGTCAATTGCTTCTCCTCGAGGCAGGCCCAGACTACACTTCAACTGATGACTTGCCAGCCGACATTCGACTGGGCTATGGAACGACATCGGGAATTATCGCAGAGAGCCACGACTGGGGTTACACAGGGGTAGCTTCACCTCTGCGCGACGACATGCCGGTTCCCCGGGGCAAGCTGGTGGGCGGATCGAGCGCCGTGAATGCGCAGATACTCCTGCGCGGCATTCCAGAAGATTTCGCCGCATGGGCCGAAATGGGGAACGACTGGTGGAGCTTCGAACAGGTTCTACCTTACTACTGCAAACTCGAGAACGACCACGATTTTGGTTCGGAGGCATTCCACGGCGACGACGGGCCCATCGGTGTGCGCCGATACCCTGAAGAAGAGTGGGGTCCAGATCAACGGGCCTGGGCCGAAGCCTGCAGGCATGCCGGGTTCCCAGAGTGTCCGGACGCCAATCTCCCGGGTTCGACCGGTATAGGCCCCTATCCTCTCAACAACATAGCAGGTGTGCGCCAGAGTACTGCCGTGACTTACCTGGCTGCCGCCCGAAGCCGCCCCAATCTCCACATCGTGGCCGACTGCACGACGCGACGGCTCCTTCTGGAAAACGGAAGGGCCGTCGGTGTGGAGGTGGAATGCAATGGTATTGTGGACAGGTTCTACGCAGAAGAGATTGTGCTCTGCGCGGGTGCGATTGGGACACCGCAGATTTTGATGCTTTCCGGTATCGGCCCGGCGCAACACCTACAGGAAGTTGGAATAACTGTCATGCACCACCTTCCAGGTGTGGGAGGGAACCTACGCGACCACCCGACTGTAAACCTTAGCTGGAATCTGTTGTACAAGCCTACGGACCTCTTTCACTGGCATCAGGCCTGCTTGCGATACACAGCTACTGATTCGCATCTATACAATGATATGATTTTCTATGTCGGTGCTGTGCCGGGCTATGTGGGAGGCAGCGTAGATCATCTTTTCGTGCGCCCAACCCTCAACCTCGCAGTAGGGAATGGAGAGTTGCGTTTGCGCACTGACAGCATCGGAGACCAGCCAGGGCTCAACTACCGGTATTTCGAGGAGCAGTTCGACCGCGAGCGCCAGCGGGAAGCCATCCGGCTCTGCACCGAACTGATAGAAGAGCACCCGGCATTTCGCGGCATCTGCGGAGGCGTCTTGGATGGACCGGGCGATGCGTTGCAGGATGACCATTCCTTGGACCGCTGGGTACTTGCCAACGCCGACACGGGTCACCATAGTTCAAGTACCTGCAAAATGGGGCAGCCATCGGACCCAATGGCTGTTGCCGATCAGACCGGGCGGGTGTATGGAATCGATGGCCTTCGAGTCGTCGACGCCTCACTAATGCCGGACAGCGTGCGCGCAAACATTAACGCAACAGTAATGATGATCGCCGAAAAGATTGCTGCGGAGATGGCCGAAAAAAATTGAGGGCTGCTGAGGGACTCTCGAAGGCCAGAAGGCAGTTGCCTGTCGCCTTGTTCGGACGCAAAAGTTCCATATCCAAAGAAACAGAATCGAGCTGAAGACATGACCTATCGTATTCTCATCACCGACTATGCGTGGCCAAATCTGGAAATAGAAAGGGAGGTCCTGTCTGCTGTTGGGGGCGAGATCATGGTTGCCGGAGAGGGTTCTCCCAGCGAGATCATCGCTCTTGCCCCGCAAGCAGACGCCATCCTGACATGTTGGAAGGATGTGCCGGCCGAGGCGCTGGATATCGCCCCCAACTGCAGCGTGGTCAGCCGCTATGGCATCGGGCTGGATAACATTCCTATCGGGCGCGCCACCGAACTAGGCATGTTGGTGACCAATGTTCCTGATTTCTGTTTGGAGGAGGTGTCCGACCACGTCATGGCACTCTTGCTGGCAACCGCGCGTCAACTCTTGCCACTGGCGCGGACGTCTGACCGCAGTGGATGGACCCGTGAAACGCCCCGCCCGATTCCGCGGGTGAGCGGCCAGACGCTGGGGCTTATCGGCTTTGGAAACATCGCCCGCGCCCTTGTTCCCAAGGCGCTGGGGTTCGGTCTACGGGTAATCGCGTTTACGCCGAGGCTTCGACCAGAAGACGCGCCGGACGGGGTTGAGGTGACCAACGACCTTGGGCAGATGCTT
>JAPPKT010000027.1 GCA_028819675.1 Caldilineaceae bacterium
GGGGGGGGGGGGGGGGGGGGGGGGGGGGGGGGGGGGGGGGGGGGGGGGGGCGCGCCCCCCCCCCCCCCCCCCCCCCCCCCCCCGCCGCGAAAAATCAGGCGTTGAGACGTTCGAGGGCCGTGTCTTCGAGGCCCTGCATTTCGGCGTCGATATTTTCGACGGCTTCCTGGATGGAGATTTCGCCGGTGAGCGCTCTTTCGGCCTCGCGCCAGGCGGGGGCCGGGTTGGCGACGTGGTGGCCGGCGTAGCGGGCGTGGGGCCAGACGCCGAGGGCGCATTTCTTGGAGACGGCACCGTACTTGGTGTCTTCGATGCGCGGGTCGGCGTAGACGGCGGGCGTCATGAGGCTGCCGGAGTAGAACTCCATGGCCTGCAGCTGGCCTTCGGTGCTCATGATCATGTCGATGAAGGCGATGGAGGCGTTGAGCTTGTCGGATTCGTCGCGCAGGCGGCGTGAGAGGGCCCAGGAGCCGATGTGGCTGGGGCAGAGGATGCGTTCGAGGGCGTCGGGGTGGCTGGGCATGGGCAGGGCTTCGAGGTTGAGCGGGAACTGGTTGGCGAGGACGCTGTAGGTCCAGGAGCCCATGCCTTCCATGGAGAGGATGCCGTTGGCCATGTCCTGCCAGACGTTGTCGATGAAGTCCCAATCGAAGAGGCGGTGTTCGTAGATGATGTCGTGCATGAACTGGAAGGCGGCGATGCCCTCTTCACTATTGTAGGTGAAGGTGGCGGATTCGACGTCGTAGGGTGCGCCTCCGAGCTGGTACATGAGGGTCTGGGGGAAGAGTCCCAGCATGCCGGTGAGGGTCCAGGCGGCATGGGTCATGTTGCCGTCGTCGTCAATCTGGCGGACCTTGAGGCAGTCGTCGATGACGGCGCCGAGGTCGCTCCACTGGGTCCAGTCGCCGCCGGCTTCGGAGAAGTGGTCGGTGTTGAGGACGAGGACGCAGTCGGAGAGGCCGGAGATGTAGGGGTAGTAGTAGGCCTTGCCTTCGGGTGCGTTGACGGCGGTGAAGGCGGCGGGGAAGAAGCGTTCCTCGAGGGCGTTGCGGCCGCCGGCGAGGTCGGTAATTTCGAGGAAGACCTGGGATACGTCGGTGGCGACGACCCAGTCGGTGTAGTGATAGTTGATGTCGCCCTCGTTGCCGGCGGCGATGGAGGGGAGGAGTTTGGCGAGCAGGTCGCCGTAGCCGATGGGCTGGGTATTGACGGTGACGCCGGGCTCGACTTCGGCGAAGGCTTCGGTGGCCCAGGCGAGGATGCGGTTCATGCCGTCCCAGTCCTGGTGCCAGACGGTGATTTCGGCTTCGAGCTGGTCGGGCATGTCGTCGGCCATGTCACCGCCGGCCATGTCGCCGGCGACGGGTGCGCAGGCGGCGAGCACGGCGCCGGCGGTTGCGGCTGACGAGATTTGCAAGAAGCTGCGGCGGCTCATTCTGTTCTGTTGCATCGTTCAGTTCCCTTCCGCCCTTGCGGGCAATGATGAGTAAACTGTTGCTGGTGTCCAGCTTTCAAGGATTGTTTCGGAAACGCAATCATTCTGTATAGACAGGCAGCAGTTCGGACTGCGCTGCAGCCCGTTCCGCCGAGTTGTGAGCTAGTAGAACCAGTCCACCTTTTCCGACCGGCCCGTGCGGGCTGAGATCAGACCGGCTTCGCAGACGGCGACGTTGTTGGCGCCGGCTTTGGAGGTGATGGGGTTTTCGGCCTTGCCCTCGAGCAGGTCGAGAAAGGCGACGACGGATCCGGCCCAGCCGTGGCCGCCGACGACGTTGCCGGTGGACGTGTCCTCTAGCTCGACGGGTTCCTGGTCACGACGGTAGAGGCTGCCCTCCTTGAGGGTGCCGGTGAGGCCGTAGCTTTCGAAGAAGCCGTGCCAGGTGGGGCCGGAGCAGCCGCTGGTGACGTGGCACTTGCCGAGGACGCCGTTGGCGAACTTCATTATGAGAATATAGCAGTCCTCGCTAGGGAACTCGGGAACGCATCTGGCGCTGCTGTACATGGAGACCTCTTCGACGGGCGAATCGACGGCCCAGAGCATGAGGTCGATGGGGTGGATGCCGCCGCCGAGGAGGATGTTTTGGGGGTTGTCGGCGTCGATGCGCCAGGGCGTGTGGTGGCGGCCGTGGGGCCGGTACCAGGCGGTCATGTCGTGGATGTAGTCGCCCTGGATGAAGAAGGTTTCGCCGATTTCGCCGGCCTTGGTGGCGAGGACCATCTCGCGCCAGGGGTAGACGTAGCGCATGGTCTGGTCGGTCATGACGTGGAGGCCGGTGCGTTCTTCGACTTCGATCATGCGGCGGGCGTCGGCGACGCTGGTGGCGAAGGGTTTTTCGACGAGGGCGTGGCAGCCGCGTTCGAGGGCGGTGATGGTCTGCTCGGCGTGCAGGTGGTCGGGGCCGGCGACGACGACTACGTCGGGGTTGGTCTCGTCGAGGAGTTGCTCGTAGTCGGTGCCGGCAGCGGCGTTGGGATAGATGTCGAGGGCTTCTTCGAGCTGTGTGCCGACGGGATCGAAGAGGCCGACGATATCGCCGCGGCCGTCGGCGGTGGCAACGTGGGCGCAGTGGAGGCCGGCTCCGCCTGAGCCGCAGATCAGGAATTTCACTGGCGGCATACTGGTCTATTTCTCCGGGTTATGATGGTCGATGCGATTGTACACAGAGTTCAACTGCATTTATCCGCGAAGGGACGCGAAGGATCGCTAAGA